>JAIXPV010000489.1 GCA_027486105.1 Runella sp.
CGTCTAAGAGAATGTTTAACATTTGCATTTTAATAAAAAGGTTTAGAGATGATACTGTTTGAGAATGATTGCTTCTCGTAGTGTTAAACCAAATGTTAGCCTATTTTGTTTAGTATTCTTTAAAATAAATTAAACAAAAATAAAATCTGTTGCCATTTATTCTCTGCACGAGCCCAACTTAAGTCATGAGAAAGAAATAATCTTTCGGAGGTAAAAAATTTACCTAAGTACTTATGTTCTGTTAAACCCTCCAAGGTGCCAACGCTGTGATTGAAGAAAATAAACAAGATTGTTTTCTTCAATTGTTATATTGTCGTATCTATTCTTATCGTTTCGATACGTAAGGTTTTCTTAGTCTAAAATAGGTGTCTAATGTCTGATTTGTACTTGGTTGTCTTGTTTATGGTGTTATGGATGGTCGGTGTCGGTAGAGTGTTGAATGACCGAACGAATGACAAAAAAGCTGGCAAGCGCTAAAATAATGTACAAGACATACGGGACTTGAATCATGCGTTCAATCTGATAGTTGGTGTTGTGGAATACCACAAATGCTACCATTAAAACGTATAGATATGGCGATACTGTTTTTAAAAATTTCATATTTTTTCTTTTTTTTATAATGTACATGACAAACGGAATGTTTTTGGTATTTGTTTAATAAATAAGTAAAATTGTTAAACAAAAAAATGGATTATTAACGATGGGTAATGACGAAAGGGGCTTTCGATTTTGAACGTATACCGTCAGGGTACTTTATATAACTGTTTTGTTAGGGATGAGTGCCGTGAGTTTTACACTAAGGATTCGGTGGTTTGCCGCAAAAACGCAAACCATCAAACTAATTTTACTAATTTTGCCCCTCAAATTTGACATTTTATCATTATGAGTAAAAGATACACCGTCACCGCCGCCCTCATATACGCCAATGGACCCATTCACATCGGGCACTTGGCAGGATGTTATGTGCCAGCCGATATTTATGTGCGCTATTTGCGGGCCAAAGGTGCTGACGTGACCTTCGTAAGTGGCACCGACGAGCACGGCGTGCCCATTACAATTCGAGCCAAAAAAGAAGGCCTGACACCCCAAGCGGTAGTTGATAAATATTATACTCAAATCAAGCAGTCGTTTGCGGATTTTGGAATTTCGTTCGATGTGTATTCGCGTACGAGTTTACCCGTTCATCACGAAACATCGCAGGCGTTTTTCAAGACTATTTATGAAAAACACGGTTTCATTGAAGAAACCAGTGAGCAGTATTACGATGAAGTGGCGCAGCAGTTTCTGGCCGACCGCTACATCGTGGGGACTTGTCCGGTATGTGCCAATCCCAATGCGTACGGCGACCAGTGCGAGCGTTGCGGTACGGCGTTGAGTCCGTTGGAATTAAAAAATCCACACTCTACGTTGTCGGGTTCAAAACCCGTTTTGCGGGCAACTAAAAACTGGTTCCTGCCGCTGGATAAAATGCAGCCTGACATTGAAAACTACGTCAGCAGCCATACTGAATGGAAGACCAACGTGGCTGGTCAGTGTCAGTCCTGGCTGAAAGAAGGGTTGCGGCCGCGCGCTATGACCCGTGATTTGGATTGGGGTATCAAAGTGCCACTGCCCGATACCGACGGCAAAGTGCTGTATGTGTGGTTTGAAGCCCCGATTGGTTATATATCGGCTACCAAAGATTGGTTGATTCAGAAAAACGGCACCGACGCAGGTTGGGAAACTTGGTGGAGGCGGTCATCGCCAGAAGACCAAGATACCAAATTGATTCATTTCATTGGTAAAGACAACATCGTGTTTCACTGCATCATTTTCCCAGCTACTTTGATGGCGATGGGCGATGATTACATTTTGCCCGACAATGTGCCCGCCAATGAATTTATGAATTTGGAAGGTGATAAGATTTCGACTTCGCGTAACTGGGCGGTATGGCTGCATGAGTATTTGGAAGAAATGCCCGACAAACAGGATGTGTTGCGCTACGTGCTGACGGCCAATGCCCCCGAAACCAAAGACAGTGAGTTTACATGGAAAGATTTTCAGACCCGTAATAATAGTGAATTGGTAGCTATTTACGGCAATTTTGTGAATCGTGCTGTGGTGTTGACGCACAAATATTGTGATGGAAAAGTGCCCGCACGCGGTGAGTTGACCAATTTTGATAAGGAAACCTTGGCAATGCTAGCGGCTTTTCCTGCCCGAATCGCTGAGGCCATCGAAACCTACCGCTTCCGCGAAGGTTTGTCGTTTTTGATGGATTTGGCGCGTTTGGGAAATAAATACCTGGCCGAAACGCAGCCTTGGCAAGTCATCAAGACCGATGCTCAACGGGTGAATACCATTATGAACATTGCGCTGCAAATTGCGGCCAACTTGGCCATTGTGAGTGAGCCGTTTTTGCCTTTTACGGGAAATAAACTGCGTCAGCAATTGGGGAATGACCAGTGGAAATGGGAAGAAGCGGGCAGCGCAGATTTGTTGCCAGAAGGGCAGGCGATTGGCGACGCATTTTTGTTATTTGAAAAAATAGAAGATGCTGTCATTGAAAAACAAATCCAAAAATTACACGACGCAAAAAAAATGAATGAATTAGAAACCAAATCGGTGCCTGAGTTGAAACCAACGGTGCAATTTGATGATTTTGCTAAATTAGACCTACGCATCGGTACTATTCTGGAAGCTGAGCGGGTGCCGAAAAGCGATAAATTATTGAAGTTTTTGGTTGACGACGGTTTTGAAAAACGGACCATTTTAAGCGGGATTGCCAAGCATTTCACGCCCGAAGAAATGGTAGGTCGCCAAGTGACCTTCATAGCCAACCTCGCCCCGCGCAAAATCATGGGACAAGAATCCAACGGTATGATTCTCATGGCCGAAGACCGCGACGGAAGCCTCTCGCTGATTCAACCGCACAAAGAAGTGTGGGCGGGCGCATCAATTTCATAACGTCGGCTAAAAGTATCGTTCTAAAATCTTTTCAGGAAAAGGGCAAACGGTTTTTTTTAGACCGATTTGCCCTTTTTTAGTGAAATGCCCCGTAAAGCCGGTGCATGACCAGAATATGAGGCAAGGTGATAA
>JAIXPV010000689.1 GCA_027486105.1 Runella sp.
TGTGATTGAACCACGCTTGGTAGAAGTAATACGCTCTTGCATCGCACCCATTTCGGTGGCGAGTGTAGGCTGATAACCTACGGCTGATGGCATACGACCCAAAAGGGCTGATACCTCAGAACCAGCCTGCGTAAAACGGAAAATGTTATCAATAAAGAAAAGAATATCACGACCTTGGCCAGTACCATCTCCATCGCGGAAGTACTCAGCAATTGTCAAGCCTGACAACGCTACGCGAGCACGTGCCCCTGGAGGTTCGTTCATCTGACCAAACACAAACGTAGCCTGTGATTTTTTCAATTCTTCGTAATCTACTTTCGATAAGTCCCAACCGCCTTCTTCCATGCTGTGTTTGAAGGCGTCACCGTATTTGATGATACCCGCTTCAATCATCTCGCGCATTAAGTCGTTTCCTTCACGAGTACGCCCACCTACCCCAGCAAACACCGAAAGACCAGCATACGCTTTGGCGATATTGTTAATCAGCTCTTGGATCAATACGGTTTTACCTACCCCAGCACCACCAAACAAACCGATTTTACCTCCTTTTACGTAAGGAGCCAAAAGGTCAATCACTTTGATACCTGTGAAAAGAACTTCGGTAGCGGTAGCCAAATCTTCAAACTTAGGAGCTGAACGGTGAATTGATAAGCCGTTTTCTTTGCTTACCTGCTTCATTCCGTCGATAGCATCTCCCACTACGTTGAACAGACGCCCTTTGATGTCTTCACCGATGGGCATTGTGATGGGGCTACCCAAGTCAAATACGTCCATCCCACGTTGAATCCCTTCGGTACCCTCCATTGCGATGGTGCGTACGCGGTCTTCGCCGAGGTGTTGCTGACATTCCAGAATTACCTTCTGTCCGTTGGGCTTGGTTAGTTCCAAAGCATCAAGGATAGCTGGTAGGCGCTTGCCTTCCCCCTCAAAACTCACGTCCACAACTGGGCCAATCACCTGCGTTACTTTGCCTATGTTTGTTGTGTTTGCCATTGTATATGTTATAGTGTTATTCGTTATGAGTTTATACGTTAGTAGTTAATTTTTGAATCTGTAACCATAACGGAGCGCCGTTGTGGAATTGCTACTAAGCATTAACTGTTTAAGTTTCAGGCCGCAAAATTAGTCGTTTGTTTTATTAAAGCCAAACACCGTCGAATAGTATTTTGGATATTTTCTATAGAAATGCCATTTTTTTTCAATAATCCTTGTGCAAAAACGGGTTTTGGATAGTTTAGCCACGTTAAAACAACATGTATAAAAATGCTCTTCAACCATTCAAAAATCGAACTTTTACGCTCACTCATCTACTATTGAGTCGACGGTTGTTTTAGGATAATCCGGAAAGTGGTTCCTTTCCCAACTTCCGAATTTTTAACGAATAATTTCCCTCCGTGATATTCTTCAATAATCCGCTTGGCCAGTGTCAGGCCCAAGCCCCAGCCGCGTTTTTTGGTGCTGATTCCTGGCTTGAATACTTTTTGCCAGTTTCCACGGGAAATTCCTTTCCCTGTATCGCTGATATCAATCGCTATTTCTTGTTTATTCAACACAAAAATCCTGACCTTCAGCGCCCCTACGCCCGTCATGGCATCGACGGCGTTTTTACAAATATTTTCAATGACCCATTCAAACAGGTTTCGGTTGATGTTCATTTGACGTTCTTCGGGCAGGTCATTTACAAACGTAACTTTTACTTTGGTCGAAATCCGTCGTTTGAGATAATCTAAGAAGGTTAACACTACCTCTGCCACATTTTCATGCCTCATGGCGGGCGTTGAACCAATACTAGAAAAGCGCGTAGTAATCATTTCTAAGCGCTTTACATCTTTCTCAATCTCCCCAGTGTATTCATCAGGATAACGTTCGGGGTCGGTCCGAAAAAACTCCACCCATCCCATAAGAGAGGCTATGGGCGTTCCTAGCTGATGCGCCGTTTCTTTAGCCAATCCCACCCAAACGCGGTTTTGCTCGGCGGTACGCGACGCACTGAACACTAAATACGCCAAAAAACCCAAGACCAGTAAACTTAGTAACTGAACATAAGGATAGTACCTCATTTGTACCAATAATGAAGAATCACTAAAGTATATATACTGCTTGGTACCCGCTACATCTACTTCAATCGGAGGATGTTCCTCTTTCATTTCTTCGAAGGCTTCAAGGAGTAGCTTTTGCTTTTCAGAAGGGTCGTGCGCTGGTAAATCCAAATTCGTGCCGTCGATGGGCAAATTGTCATCTCCCACCAAAATAGTGGGTATTCGGCTTTGAAAAATATTGTCTTTTACAACTTCAAATAAGAACGTATAATCTTCTGTTGTAGAGTGATTGGCCGAGTACTCAATCAATTGGGCATATAGGGTCAACTGTCTTTTTTCGCGGGCATCTACGTTTTCAACAATATTGTAGGTATAGATAATGGAAGCGATGCCAATCAAAGCCAGATTGATTCCGATAAAAATTTGATAAAGATTCTTTTGACTGTAAATGTCGATTGCCGGTAGCTTCATAGCATTGATAACACCCAAAGGTTTTTATATAAAGTACATTGAAAATGACGGGAACATCCTTGATTGTCTAATTAATTTAGAATGAGTATAAATTATGGTGCCTATTTTCTACCACGCATCTAATTTTTAAGAGAATGCGTACGTACAATCAAACGATGGCTTAAAATTAAAAGTACAGACATTCTTTTGATTAATCAAAGCTTAGTGGATGCGCTACCTCGGTTTCTAAAATATGACTTTAATCATATTATAAACTTCCAAAGGTCATCTTCCGCATTCTCAACTAATCAGATATTGCTAAGGAATTACGGTTAATAATTTATAATCTTTCTAAATTACTAAGTAGTCGCATTTTAATTCTTTGAAATAGGTTTTTGAAATAACTTTGTAGACTTTTTGTTAGGCAAGTGACATGGAATCATTACAGTTTAGAAGTATAGGCATTTCGTACAAAACCGCTCCCCTCGAAATCCGGGAGGAAATTGCATTAAACGAAGACGAAGCGAAAGCTTTGATGTTGAAAGTGCAGGAATTTTTTGGTGGTTCTGACATCTTGGTGGTTTCAACCTGTAACCGCACGGAAATCTATTACAACGCACCTCAGGATTTCAACGTTGCCATTGCCAAGTTACTTCTGATTGAAAAAGGTTTAATCAATACCGAAGCCTATCTCCCCTATTTCACTTTTTACGCTTCTCAAGAGGCTGCCGCACGTCATTTATTTGAAGTAGCTACAGGCTTGCACTCGCAAGTAGTAGGTGACATGCAGATTCCCAATCAAGTCAAACACGCCTATCAGTGGTCGGTTGATTTGGGCATGGCGGGACCATTTTTGCACCGATTATTGCACACTATTTTCTTTGCTAACAAGCGCGTAGCACAAGAAACCTCTTTCCGCGATGGGGCTGCTTCCACTTCGTATGTTGCCGTAGAATTGATTGAACACGTTACTACTTTAAAAGAAAACCCTTCAATTTTGGTAGTAGGTGTAGGTGAAATTGGAACAGATGTGTGCCGAAATTTGAAAGAAAAGAAATATACCAATATAAAGGTTATTAACCGTACTCGCGCCAAAGCCGAACACCTCGCCCTCGAACTCGGATTTGAAGTAGGAGATTTTGAAAATGTAGAAGAAGAAATCCGTAAAGCAGACGTGGTCATTTCTTCGATTCAGCGCGACGAACCTTTTATTACGAAAGACCTTCTCCGTAAACAATCCCTGTACTCATTCAAATACCTGATTGACTTATCGGTACCGCGTAGCGTAGCGATGGATGCCGAACAGGTGGCTGGGGTGATTGTGTACAACATTGATAATATTCAGCAACGCGCCAACGAAGCACTCAGCCGCCGTCTGGCTTCTATTCCACAGGTCGAGTCCATCATTACGCAAGCCTTGGATGAGTTTGGAGATTGGTCGAAAGAGATGGTTGTTTCTCCGACAATCCAAAAGCTAAAAAATACGTTGGAGCAAATTCGTCAGGAAGAATTGGCTCGGTATATGAAGTCCATGAACGAAGAAGAAGCCGCAAAAGTGGATAAAATCACGTCGAGCATGATGCAAAAAATCCTCAAGCTTCCAGTTCTTCAGCTCAAAGCTGCCTGTAAGCGTGGCGAAGCCGAAACGCTGATCGACGTACTCAATGATCTGTTTAATCTGGAACAACAGCCCGAGCGCAAATAAGCAAGTTTTGTTTATTTTATTTTCCCGTACTTTTTTAGAATTTCCACCACTTTATGCACAGGAAGCGCCTCTACGGTATGTCCTTGGTGGCCTTTTGTCGTTTTTGCCATCAATAATGAATTAAGGATAGCTTCTTCGGTTGCTTCAATTACGGCCAATAACAAAGGCGACGTATCGTCATTGCGAAGCAATTTCTGCTCTTCAAATTTTGACTTCGAATCGTGCGGAATGGTATAGGCCGTCGAAAAGGCAATGACATAATCACCGCTCCCGTTGGCCATAATGCCGCCCGTTTTACCCAATCCAATCAAAGCTCGTTTTGCCAAACGTTTCAGATTTCGGGCGTCCAGAGGCGCATCGGTGGCGACCACAATCATGCAAGAGCCATCGCCAGATTTATCAAGGGTTTCTTTGAAAGAGTACTTACCAAGTTCCACGCCTACGGCTGCGCCAGCCACTTCTAATACCCCGCCAAAATTAGTCTGAACCAACACACCTATCGTGTACCCGCCCAGCACTGCTGGCAGTTTTCGGGAAGAAGTACCGATGCCGCCTTTCCACCCAAAACACACGGTGCCCGTGCCCGCCCCTACGGCGCCTTCTTCCACACTACCCAAGGAGGCCGTTTGCAAAGCCTTTATCACATCCGACTGTTTTACGTGTCGGCCTCTAATATCATTTAAGTAACTATCGTTGGTTTCTCCCACAATCGGATTGACCGAACGCACATTTTCGTTCCCTTTTTGGGTTAATGTCCAATCAACCAGCGCGGCTGCGGCCGTCGAAACGTTTAAGGTGTTGGTCAAGACGATGGGAGTTTCAATGTTTCCCAATTCAGCCACTTGGCTATAACCAGCGAGTTTTCCGAATCCGTTTCCTAATTCAATGGCGGCAGGGATTTTTTGTTGGAATACATTACCATCGTGTGGCAAAATAACCGTTGCCCCCGTACGTATACTATTTCCCGAATTCAGTGTAGTTTGGCCAACTTTTACGCCTACCACATCCGTAATGGCATTTAGTTTACCCGTTGGCAGTATTCCTATTTTTACCCCAAGCTCACGCAGGCGTTTATTTTGGGCAAAAGTAATATGGTGGATTCCAACGACCAATCCTATCAATAGTACATAATGACGGCTCATTTTGGGGGGTATTTTTCGTTAATAAAGGTCTTATCTGTTAAATATCGCGTATTTAGGGTACGATGCAAACGAAGAATGAATGATTTTAAAAGATTCTTAAAATTATACAATTAAACGTCGTCATTTTCAATCTTTTAAGTAGATTAATGTAGAAATAAAGCAATTTTTTAATGAGACGTAAAATCAAAGACGTAATTTTACGTTTTATTAAATCAGATGAGAATTTAGCTGTTATTATGAAATATTCGGTTCATTTCCTTGTCCTGCTGTTTCTTTTCGCCCATACCTTACTCCGAGCGCAGGACAATCGTTCCAATTTCCAAATCGAAATTCCTACGGAGCCCAATTGGAATTGGGTGTCGGAAGGAAGTCGTTTAGAATTTATATTAAAAACATCAGGAGGCAAAGGCGACTCAGTGACTTTTGTTATTATGCAAGGGCTAATTGAAGGAATGTCCTTTGATTCAACAGGCCATTTTGCGTGGGTTCCATCCTACGACTTGGCCGACCGCACCAATACGCAAAAAAATATTCAGGTGATTTTTGAGGCACGAAACAATCAAAACGAAACCACTACTCGTTCGGTTGAACTGAAGGTATTTCATGTTAATCGTCCACCTAGGGTTGAAGATTTAAAGCCTTTTTATGTACAAAACCGCACGCAAAATATTTATAAAATAGACGCCAATGCGCTCAAAGACGATGATAGCGACCCTTTAGTCATCATTCCCGTTACGGAGACGTTGCCCGAAGGCGCTAAGCTTAGTTCGGCAGGAGAGCTCACGTGGCAACCTTCACTGACGCAGTTTAATAATCTGAAATCGAGCCCCATTTTTATTGATTTTTTTGTAGAAGATCAGCCCGCCAAAGCAAGGGCCAAAGGGCGTCTAAAAATTGAGGCAACTCAGATGGATTTGCCTCCGAGCATTATTCAGGTTCCTAAAGGAGAATATTTTAAGTCTAAAGAAAACGCCACTATTAACCTTAAGTTTTTCCTGTCTGATCCCAATGGCGATGATGATATTGCCACGTTTGATCTAGTGACCGACAATCCCGAAGTGCCAGGCACCACGCTGGTACGAAATACGCCCAACCAATACGAGTTTATTTGGACGCCCAATTATGATTTTGTTAAAGACCCCTACGATTCTTTATCTTTTCACATTACTTTTTTTGTGATTGATAAAGAGCAAAACCGGGATGAGCGCAAAATCAGATTTACGATTCTCAATGCCGTCAATGAAGCCGAGAAAGACCGTCAACTCTATGAAATGTACCGGAGCTCGTTGGTAGAAGCTTGGAATCTCGTTACACAACTCAGTGAGAAAGAGCAAGAACTCAAAAGATCGTACTTAAAAGCCAAAAAAGGGAAAAAGAATCGGTCGATGGTCAATGCAGGCTTGGGCGCAACGACGGGTCTTTCCCCAGCCATCATAAAAACGCCCCAAACTAAATCCATTGTATCGGCAGTGGGTGGTACAACGATTGTTACTATTGGAGCCTTAGAAGCGGCCGAGGTCATCGGAAAACCCCTCCGTGACTTGCTGGACCGCTACAACTATGTGTTGGAAAAGAAAATTGAGATTCAAAATAAAGGCGACGTTTTTGCGCGTGAATATGCCCTCAAAGCCGCCCGTCGTCAGCCAGATTACGCCAAAAAACGGGATGAATTTAAAGCTGCACTTTCCATCAAAGGACTCGTAACGCTTGATTTAGATGCAGGCTGGGAAAACAAAAAAGAAGCAACTGACAAAGCCATCGGTCGCGCTTTCAAGGATTTTACACCGTTGGAATCACAGAATCGCGCACGTCAATAACGAATGAAGCCCTCTAACAAAAAACGACCGCCAAGCATGCTTGGCGGTCGTTTTTTGTTGCTCAATTGTCAGGTAGTAAAACCCACTGGCAATCATCCTATTTTTTTATTTGGTCACTTTCAACTTGCCTTGCATCAAAGTATGGTGACCAGGAAATGTACACAGGAAAGTGTAGTCGCCAGGTTCGTTGGGGGCAATAAAATAAATAGCTTCGCTTGTTTCGGGCTGCAAAATATTGGTATGAAACAACACATTTGCTGACTTAGGAACATACTGTAAATCGGGGCCTTTTAACCCTAGCTTAATAGCAGCTTCGCCGATTGGATTAGCCGTTCCAGGTTTTACAATAACGCAATTGTGAAGCATGTCATCATTGTTGTTGAATACCCATTTTATCCGGCTTCCCGCTTTTACCTGCACCTGAGTTATATCAAACTTTAGACCTGGTACTGTACCAAGGGTTATCACTTGATCAGGCCCATTTGTCCAGTCTGCGGGTTGTTCAACGTTTCTTTTTGTAGTACTTGGCCCTTTAGGCGCAGCGGTGGTCGCGGCGGGCATGGTATGTCCACTGTGGGCCGTCATTGAATTATCGGCTGGCTTTGACACGCCGACCGTCCATTGAGACGCGGGAATTTTTTCACCTTCCGCAATTTCATTCAGAGTATAGTAACCTACGTTATGCAACAAGGGCAAACCCGCCGCAGACCGAATGCCTTCGGCTTTGATTTCGTGGATGTATCCCAGTTTTAAGCTGTCCAACACAATTCTAGCTTTTAGGCCATTGTCCGACACCACAATGTGGCGTATTGCGCGCTCAGAAGCATTGATGATGGGGCTTCCGTAGTTGTGGTGATATTTGTAAGTAAACGAATTAAACTGGTACGAGGCGGGATCCTGCGCTGTTTTTTTATCAACGGGCAACGTAAATTCTACTTCAAAACCATCAGGCTTCGAGATAACTTTTTTCATTTCAAAAGGCATTTGTCCAGTCCACACCAACCGTTGGATACCAAACGGGTCTTTGCCAGTAGCCGACCAACCCCGGCTGGTTTGCCCTACAAACATCGAACCATCCAACCCCCAAACCATGCGCAAAATTCCTGACTGGAACCCTTCCCGGAAAGGAAAACAGATTCCCTGCCAGCGGCCTTTTACTTTCTCAAGCATTACTCGCATGATTTTACTGTGGCCTTGGTCTCCCACAAACAACTGCCCTTCAAAAGGCCCAAAGGCCCCTTTTGTCATATCTTCTTTAATATCTGAGGTGGAAATTCCCATCAGCGTGTGCGGAAACCAAACCGCAGGAGCTTTCAGGCCAGGCACCCGTTTGGCAACATCGTATAGAGGCTCGCCGGTGTCAGGGATGTCTTTCATGGTCAATTTTACGGGGGATTCAGGGTCTTTACTCCAAACAAGTCCTTCAGGATTACCCGCAAAATCCCCCATTTCTAAGTGTGTCATGCGGCCAGACCCCACCCAATCGCCTTGGTTTTCGGTATAAAATATATCGCCATTTTGCAGAGCAATGTAGCCCGCTGGCGACCGCAAGCCCGTAGCAATGGGTTTCATATTGGCTTTGTCGTCAAATTTCAACAACCAGCCGCGCCACTTTGCCAAACTCGCCCCGTGGCCAATCCAGTCCAAATTGAGCGTAACGAGCAAATCGCCGTTGGGAGCCAATACTGCGCCATACGAATATTCGTGGTAATTGCCCGACAAAGGCCATTTGTAAAACGACTCGTATACATCGGCAACACCATCGCCATCTGAATCCACCAAATGCGTAATTTCTCCCCGTTGTGAAAGCAAAAACGAGCCATCTGGACGGTACAGAAGCCCCAACGGCTCGTGCAAACCGTGCGCAAAACGCTTGTAAGTAGGTTGTCCAGAGCCTTTTAGGTAAGGATTATTAATCATCCACACCTCACCGCGACGGGTAGAAGTAGCCAAGCGCCCATCGGGCAATACTGACAATCCTCCAACTTCCAATTGGACGTTTTCAGGAATGGGAAGTGTGACAATTCGGTAATAATCGTCTTCGGTCATGGGACGGTTTTGGGCCTGACCCACAAGTGCCGAAGCAAACGACAGAATGAATGAATATAAAAGGATTTTTTTCATGAACAGCAACCTTATTTTAACTAATAAAGACCACTTAGCCCTGCTTTTACCCAAAAGAAAAGCGAGGTACACCAGGTGCCCCGCTTTTCTTTTTATGAACTTAACATCAATTACATCGTTAAAAGCACGTTGTTCATCGTGCGAACGGCATCGGCCGATTTGGCAAACGTTGCTTTTTCAGCTTCGCTCAACCGTAGGCTGATGATTTTTTCCCAACCACCAGCACCGATTACTACCGGAACTCCTAAGCAAATATCTTTTTGGCCATATTCGCCATTAAGATACACTGAACATGGGAAAATGCGCTTTTGGTCACGAACGATACTTTCTACCAACGTAGCTACCGCCGCCCCTGGCGCGTACCAAGCCGAAGTACCTATCAATTTAGTCAGAGTAGCACCACCCACCATGGTGTCGGCGGCTACTTGCTGTAGTTTTTCTTCAGATAAGAAACGGCTTACTGGAATACCGTTGTAGGTAGCCAAACGGGTCAAAGGAATCATGGTGGTGTCGCCGTGACCGCCGATTACCATTCCGTGAAGGTCGTTAGGAGATACGTTCATCGCCATTGATAAGTAGGTTTTGAAACGTGCGCTGTCCAAAATACCACCCATACCGATGATGCGTTTTTTTGGCAAGCCCAATTCTTTAAATGCCAAATAGGTCATCGTATCCATTGGGTTGGAAACGATGATGATGATGGCTTTAGGAGAATATTTCAGAATGTTTTCGGCCACTCCCTTTACAATACCCGCGTTGATGCCAATGAGTTCTTCGCGCGTCATGCCAGGCTTGCGCGGAATTCCTGAAGTGATTACTACTACTTCCGAACCTTTGGTTTTTTCGTAGTCGTTGGTCGAACCAGTGATTTTGGTATCGAATCCGTTCAAAGTAGCGGTTTGAAACATATCAAGGGCTTTTCCTTCCGACAAGCCTTCTTTGATGTCGAGCAATACTACTTCCTGAGCCAACTGACGGCGAGCGATGTTGTCAGCGCAGGTTGCGCCTACTGCCCCTGCTCCTACTACGGTAATTTTCATTGGGATTATGAATTTATTGGTGAATTAACGTTTTTTTTAAACCGGCCGTAAATATAGGGCGAAAACCTTTTAAAGCTACTCTTAAAGGCATTTTTAATGCTAAAAACATATAGCGAAGCGGTAGTTGGCAGGTTATATAGTAGGCATTCTTTTTTCGGCCAGTAATGAGTTAGCCTGCACTTTCTATCCCACCGAAAGATGCCCGTACGATTGCGTCCGACGGTTCTAAACCGTCAGACGCTAAACAAGCCACTAGTTGTTTACCGTTCATCCAAGGTTTACAAGAGCGGCTTTCTCAAAAACGACTGTTCATCCGATTTCGCTGGTGGCCTTTAAATCAATACCTTACCTTTACGTTACCTTTTTCAGCCATGAAACACTAACTTTATCGTTGATTATCAAACAACCTTTACACACATGACACCTAAACGTCAAGGGGCAGTCGTCAAGACTGTCAAAGACATTACAATCGGCGCTGCCCTGACGGTGGCGTTATTGAACGGAGGACTGACACTCCAAAGCTGCGGCAGTTCCGACGACGAACACAAGCAACAAGAAGCCCCCTTTAAAGGACGTCCTGTAAAAACGTACATCACCGAAATGAAACCCGGTGAGTATAAAATCACGGATGAAGTCGAGGTAAACAGTGACAAAGAAGCGGGTGCCATTGTCCGTTATTTTGACGGGCGACGCGACACCCTCACCGTGGCCGAAGCCCAACGATTGGTTAAAACCGACTCGACCACGCGCGATTATTACAACAACCCCAATCATTATCATTCGCATCATCATCACAGCAGTTCGTTATCAAATGCCTTGCTCTGGGGCGGTATGGGGTACATGTTGGGACGCAACAACAATTCGCAGTTCTATAACGAAGGGCGCGAACGGCAATACAGCTCGGGTGCTTATGCCAACTCTTCCGTTTATCAGCGTTCGGCGGGTATTCACGAAAGTTACCACAGCCACCGCAAAAGCTTTGCTTCACGGCCCAGCAGCAGCCGAAGTGGATTTTTTAGCCGCAGCCGCAGTTCTGGCAGTTAATTTTTTATTCACACAACGAAGCACAAGGTGCAGAGACGCAAAAAGCACTGCGCCTTTGCGTCTCTGTGTGAACCCATAATTGATAAAAAAATGATCAACACAAGATATTTGAATAATAGTCCCGAAACCCAACTGCGCAATGTAGGCTGGGATTGGATGCTCGGGGCTGATACATTACCTTATCTGACCAACGAGGCAGTTGCGGTGAAAACCTACGAAGCAGACGCCTATTACAACGCCGCCAATGAACTGTATGAAATTTATGCAGAGGCCGCCCAACACGCCATTGACCACAATCTGTGGAAGGAAATGGGTATTCCGGAAAGTCTCATTGAATTGATAAAATTGACGTGGGAAGACGACCCCCATTGGCATATCTATGGGCGTTTTGACTTGGCGGGAGGCGTAAGCAGAGAACCCATCAAACTCATTGAGTTCAACGCCGATACCGCCACCTGCATTCCCGAAACGGCCGTGGTGCAATGGGCGCACCTCAAGGCTAATCACATGGATGAAAGCAAGCAGTTCAACAATGTATATGAGGCTCTAAAAGAGCAGTTTGCCGAGCTTCGCCGCCGCAATATGCACCTGACGCCCACGCTACTCTTCTCAACCATGCGCGATGCCCCCGAAGACGACACCAACGTGGCGGTACTCGGCGAGGCGGCTCGTGAAGCAGGATTTGACGTTGAATTCAGCTACATGGACGAAGTGGAATTTACGGCCACCGAAGGGATTTTTAAGCAAAATTCCAGAAACGGCAAGTTTGAGCAATTTGACTTTTGGTTTAAGCTTGTGCCCTGGGAATACATCGGCTACGACGAACCTGAATTGGCGGAATTATTAACAAAAATCGTTAAAAACGGCAAAGCGGTCATCATCAACCCTGCATATACCTTGCTGTTTCAATCGAAATATATTTTGAAGTTGTTATGGGATTTGTACCCCAATCACCCGCTTTTGCTTCCCACTACGGCCCAGCCGCTTCCCAATAAAGTAAGTGTGGAAAAAGTGCTCTTTGGCCGCGAAGGTGCCAACGTACGCATTCTGGAAACCAACGGCACGGTCATCACGGCCGCTGACGGCGACTACGGGGATTATGAAAAAATCTATCAGGAATACGTAGAGTTCCCGCGCGACGCCCTCGGTCAACGCTACCAAGCCGGCGTGTTTTGGGCAGGCGACGCCTGCGGTCTCGGCTACCGTCGCGGTGGCAAAATCATTGATAATACCGCCCAGTTTGTGGGGCATTTGGTGGAGTGAAAGTGAGTGGAGAATGTTTTATTGAGTCATTTAGATAAAAAATAATACTCAATTACTTAGAATCAACTAAACGGACTTATGGACAGCAAAGAATTAGCCCAACTAAAACTACATGTAGCCGGTGCCGCAGTTCGCCATATTTCTCCCTTTAGTGAGCTAGATTCACTCTATAATGAATTTGAATTGAATCAGGAATTCATTGATAAATGGGTAATCCCATTTTACACAAATATCAGAAAAACTGACAGTGAATGGGTTAAGAAATTATTAGCTATAAAATGTGAGATTAATGACGACATTATCCTAAAAACACTAGGAGATTTCAATTGGAGGACACGACAAACAGGAGCCTTTTTTTCGGCCATTACTAACAAAAGTCAATTCATTGACATTATAGGTACTCATTTACTAAAGAGCGAAGTTTCTTTTGCAGGAAGAATCTATTGCTATGTTCTCGCATCTTTTAATACTATAAAATGCGTTGATTACCTGAACTTATATTTAGAATATTACCTGACTAAGCCGAATTTATGGTTTAATCAAAGAGAAGCAATGGAGGCAAATTTATACTTAGACTCCTTAAATCAAACTTGTTATTTTGAAAACCATTTGAATAACTGGTCTCAATTTATCATCAACAAGCCAGATTGGGACAAAGAAATTAAAACAGGAAAGTTAGAAGAATGGCTATCCGTTGTTGAAAAAGTCAAATCACATAATTGCTGAACGAAAGGGAATCAGGCGGCAGCAGCGGGCGTAATTTTGACCAATAGCTGCGACGCTAATGAGGGTAATTTCAAAAAGCAGCGAGTGAACTCCGCTCGAAGCAGGGATTGTTCTGCGGGAGAAAGCGTAGCAATCTCCTGCCATAACTTTTGGGTTAACACGTCTTTTTCAGCTTCAGTGTCAGCCATCAGATAAAGCGTAAAAAAAGTGGAAAAAGTGGGGTCGTCGGTTAAACGATTGACGAATTCCCGAACCCTTGCGTATTTATTAAGCATTTTTAATCCCGTTTAAGCAGTTCATCAATTTCGTTTATTCTATCAAGTATAACATTAACGTACTCGTCAAACTCCTGAGATGACATTGCGACTTTATCTTTATTTTTAACGTGAAAATCAAGGATTTCCTTGATCATTTTGCGTTCCTGATGTAATGCTTGCCATTCTAGATCATCCATAAGTAGGTAGAAGTGTAATAGCAAAAATAACGTTTTTGTGCTAAAGGCTACAAATATTCTTATAAATTAAGCAGCATATCGCTACCTCCCCCCGCTCACAATCTTCCCATCCGACATTTCAATGATTCTATCGCCGCCTTTGGCGAAGTCGGGGTCGTGGGTAACGGTGATGATGGTTTGGTGGTTTTCGTGGGAGATTTTACGAAAAATATCAAAGACTAGATTTGAATTGGCTTTGTCGAGGTTGCCTGTGGGCTCATCGCCCATGATGATGGTGGGGTCGTTGATGAGGGCGCGGGCAATGGCTACGCGCTGCTGCTGTCCGCCCGACAGTTTGGAGGATTGTTTGCGGGCGTAGTCTTCCATGTTGACCAATTTTAGTTTTTCGTAGGCGCGGGCTTCAATCTCTTTGGTACTGTATTTTCCCAGTTTTTGCGCTGGCAACATCACATTCTGTAATACCGTAAACTCCGCCAACAAAAAATGAAACTGAAACACAAATCCCAGATGCTCATTGCGAAAGTCGGCGAGTCGGTCTTGGCTAAGGCCCGTGAGACGACTGCCGTTCATTTCCAGATTGCCTTCGTAGTCGGTGTCCATGGTCGAAAGGATATACAGTAAAGTAGACTTACCGCAACCAGATTTACCGATGATTGACAAAAATTCCCCTTTTTTCACTTCAAAGTTGACATTATCTAACACCTGAAACTTTTCAGGCTCATAGAAGTATTTGTTGATATGGCTGGCTTGAAGAACCGTATTGCTCATGGTTAGTGTTGTTTGCTGCTTCGCAGGCACAGAAAAAATAATTACCCTCTCAATATCGCTACTGGATCAATTTTAGAGGCTTTTTTGGAAGGAAAATACCCCGCTAAAACGGTAGTAATCAAACCAAAAGCCAACCCCATCACGTAATATTCGGCACGAAAAACCACGGGAAAT
Source organism: Runella sp. (assembly GCA_027486105.1). Classification (GTDB taxonomy): domain Bacteria; phylum Bacteroidota; class Bacteroidia; order Cytophagales; family Spirosomataceae; genus Runella. The sequence continues at coordinate 14,747 of JAIXPV010000689.1, forward strand.
GTTTTGAGGCTAATCATATCGCCCGTTTCAAAAGGGGAAATGGATAAAAGATAGCTGATACCAAACCCAATAACCAACCCCAACAAACCTCCCGCCAAGCCAATGATAATGGCTTGCAACAGAAAGACCGCCACCACATCTTTGCCGCCAAACCCCGTCGCTTTCAGAATGGCAATGTCTTTGAGTTTGTTGATGACGTTCATGTTCATGATATTATAAATCCCAAAGCCCGCCACCACCAGCAGTGTCATGGACACCACAAACGTCATAACATTACGAATTTTCTCTCCCGCCAAAATGGCTTGATTGGCCGTAGACCAATCTTCGGTGTAGGTATTGAATTGTTTACTGAGATTTTTACCAAAGGCAATGGCCTGCAATGGGTCATGCATTTTGATGTGAATATCGGTGATATAACTCGCATCTTTTCCGAGCATCTCCTGCACCGTACTGATGCTCGTGTAACAACGAATATTGTCGACCGTACCGATACCAAACCCAAACGTACCTACCACACGCAGGGTGATATTGCCACCGAGCGGTGTTGTCACGCTTACTTTATCCCCCACTTTTACATTGAGTTTTCGGGCCAATGTAGCTCCTACCACAATGCCGTTGGGATTGGCCAAAAGTGCCTTAAAACTGCCCGTTTTTATCCGACTGTCGAGGCTATACAATCGGTTTTCGCGCGGGTAATCAATCCCCGCAATCACGCCCGAAATCTGAATTGGGCCATTGTTGAAAAAAGCCTGCGAGCTCACTTCTGGCGAAACGCCCAACACGCCTGGCATTTGCTCAATCATACTGACCATCTGCAATCCGTTCTTGATACGGGCGAGTTGTTGTTTGGGTTTTTGGTGATGGACAATGTTCACTTGGTTGTCCCCATTTTCAACTGCATCAAGAATACTAGGCCGCTGGGTGTTGACGTCGTTGTAAATCCGTACGTGTGGGCTGGCATCTAGCGCGGAATCTTCCAAAAATTGGTTGACGCCCTGCATGAAGCTAATCATCACGATAAACATCGCTATTCCAAACGTGACGCCCAACATGGCCACCAACGTTTGGCGTTTTTTGGCTAAAAGATGGGTTTTAGCGATTTGGAAGGAGAGATTGAGATTCATAGTTTTTGTTTACGCTTTGTCATCCCACATTTTTGTCATGCCGACGATAGGAGGACATCTACTCCGTATTTTCTATTTTATTGTTTCGCTCCTGGCCGCTGGGCCTCGCCTTCTCGTTCGATGCTGTGGTATTTCGGGCACTTTGCGCCTTATTCAAAATCCTAATGCATCTCACAAGAAGGCTGGAAAAGTTAAAAATCAGAGATTTTGCCTAGGTTTATATTCTGCTCCTTTCCAAAGTTCTTCTACTTCAATCAACAAATACCCGCGCTCTTGGGCGATGATTTCCATGCCTTCGATGATAGTTTGATAATCATTGTAGGTCACAATGTCTTTCACTTTTTGACGATAATGGGTCTTCTCCAAAATATCACGGCGGCCTTTGTACGCATCTTCAATGCCTTCCCACAACCCCTTATCCACCAAAGGATGAATCCATTTTATCAAATCAGGACGCCCAAAACCCGCTACGTTGACTGTCGTTTTTAAAAAATAATTCAGCGCTTTAGCGGCCCATCCTACGGACAAATTGGGCTTTTCGAGAATCATTTCGAGCACCGTTTGCCGATGCCAATCCTCAAACTCATGTTTGGTGATTGGTAGTTCTCCTTCGAATATTTGAGTATAGTCGGGCATAGCGCTTTCGATTTTTTAGTGGTATTTGGCAAATGGCTGTTCTGAACTTTTCAATTCAGGATAAGCAAATAGCGACAGCGGGGTCTCGATTCTCATCACTCTTTCACCAGAACACTTTTCTCCGTCAGTCCCCCTTTAATCTCTACCAGTTCAAAGTTTTCGGCCCCTTTTTGGATTTTTATCTTTTTCTTTTCTTGGCCTTCTTCAACCCACACGCTGTCTTTCCCCACCAAATAGGCCTTAGGGACAGTCAATGCTTTAGGATTTTTGGAAATAACGATGTTGGCTTCGACCGTTAGGCCATAATAGGCGGAGGGGCTTTCACCCACAAAATCGGCATCGACCCTAAACGACTGGTCTACCTTGTTGAGTTTGGGATAAATCTTGGTGACTTTGGCCTTAAACACTTTATCGCCGTAGGCATCCATTTTAATCAATACCTCCTGCCCCTCTTTGAGTTTGGAAAAATCTGTTTCATCCACCGCCAACTGCAAATACACTTCATTTGGATTTCCCAACAGGGCAATGGCTTCGCCTTTACGAACTAATTCCCCCACTTTTTTATACACCTCATACACCCGCGCTGGCTCGATGCTCCGAATCCGATAATTATCTCCCTCGCGGGCATTTACCCGAAAATTAGAACGTGTGTTTTGTAAATCTACATACAATTGACTTTTGGTTCGCGCCAATGCTTTTTGGCGAGCCGACACCTCATTTTTGGAGGTACGATAGGCCAGTTCTACACGTTCGAGGTCGGCTTTAGCGGTTCCATTTTGGTCGTATAATGCTTTGTAACGAAAGTAATTAATCGAATCATTTTCAAGTTTTGTATGGGCACTACGCAAAGCGGCTTCCAATTCGGCCAAAATCGGTGAGCTATCGGAATAATTGGCTTCGGCCTGTCGGTAAATATTGGCTGCTGCCTCGGCGCGGGCATCCTGCGAGAGGCTTTCTAGCATAAATAACAA
>JAIXPV010000480.1 GCA_027486105.1 Runella sp.
AATTTGGGGTAAAAGTAAAAGACCGACTGAAAGAATTGCGGGTCAATATTGACGTATTGACGTTGACGGCTACGCCTATTCCGCGTACGTTGCATTTCTCGCTGATGGGCGCACGCGATTTGTCGGTGATTGGAACGCCACCACCTAACCGTCAGCCAGTTACGACAGAGGTTCACGTTTTTAATGAAGTTTTTATTAGGGATGCCGTCAGTTATGAGTTGAATCGGGGCGGGCAAGTATTTTTTGTCCATAATCGGGTAAACGACATTGACACCATCGCTAATATTATCATGCGACTCGTGCCCGAAGCCCGTATCGGAGTGGCACACGGTCAGATGGAAGGTGAAAAGTTGGAAAAAGTGATGATGAAGTTTATTGAAGGCGAATATGATGTGTTGGTCAGTACCAATATCATAGAGTCGGGGATTGATATTCCCAATGCCAACACCATCATCATCAATTCGGCGCATTATTTTGGAATGTCGGATTTGCACCAAATGCGCGGTCGGGTAGGGCGCAGCAATCGCAAAGCATTTTGTTACTTATTGACCCCCCAAATCTCCCATTTAACCTCCGATGCCCGCAAGCGTTTGCAGACCTTGGAGGAGTTTTCGGAGCTTGGCGATGGCTTTAAAGTAGCCATGCGTGATTTAGACATTCGCGGAGCAGGAAATCTCTTGGGGGCTGAGCAAAGCGGTTTTGTCAATGACCTTGGCTACGAGATGTACCACAAGATTTTGGACGAAGCTGTGCAAGAGCTGAAGCAAACGACCTTCAAAGATTTGTTCGATTTGGGGGAGATCGCAGAGGTTGTCAGAACCGACTGCCAGATTGAAACTGACTTGGCAATTTTAATTCCTGACTATTATGTTAAAAATATTTCTGAACGTTTGTCGTTATATACTCGTCTGGACAACATCAGTAGTGAAGATGAGTTAAGCGCGTTTGGTGATGAGGTTACAGACCGCTTCGGTCCGCTCCCTGAGGAAGTGAAAGGTTTGATAGAGATGGTGAGAATCAGGTGGATGGCCGAAGCGCTTTTTATGGAAAAATTGACATTGAAAAATAATACGTTGAAAGGATACTTCCTAACAACGGGCAATGACGCCTTCTTCCAGTCCGATAAATTTGGGCACATCATCAGCCATATTCAGCGCAATCCAAAACGTTTTTCATTGAAAGACCTTAAAAACAAGCTATTAGTGACTTGTTCAGAGGTGAAAAATATCTCCGAAATGCGGAAGGTTATGGAAGAGTTGACGATTGTATAATCATACTGGTTGTTTTTTCTTACCAATGCTAGTGGATATTAGCAGATAAAAGGGGGGAGTTTATTCTAACTATTATCTCCTAAACGGTTTGTAATTTTTAATGGTTATTTCTGAAGATTGTGCTATACTATTCAACTTTCGACACCACCACATAGTTGTCATTCCGGGTAATACCATAAAAAATAACGGCATTTTTAACACTATGGTCAAAAGCGAACGCCTGTCCCTCGCTGATGGTCGGGATGGTTTTAATATAACGCAATGTAGGTCCGCGCTCGGGTAGTTGAAGCACATACATTTCGGGCTTGTCGTGACCTGTACAGTACAAAAATCCGTCTTTTCCCCACGCGCCTCCCGACGTACTTTTGGGGGCAAAAGACGCTAACACTTCTTGCGGAAAGGCCCACGACTCCACCTGTTGCCATTGTGTCGTGAATTTGACCAAAGTCGTCCACCGATTGTCACGCCCGCCATCCATGTTTTTATCGGAATAGTTGGCAAAAGCCACCCACCAATGCCCCCGATGAAAATCAATCCACGTGACCGAGCCAGGAAAAAAACCAAAACTGTGGGTATCAATATGTCGGAGCGTGGCCGCGTCAAATATTTCAATAGAGCTGGCCATGGGTTTGTCGGGATAATTAGAATTGGCGCAGTAGAGTTTGTTGCCAATAATGATACCACTGTTGAGGTGCTTAAATATCCCCGTAGTATCTTTCCAATAAGCTACTTGTTTTCCATCGGTTTTGGTATGCTTGGAAATGGAACTGTTGTTGATAACGTAAAAATGAAAGGCATCCACAGCCACTCCCTGTTTTACTTCTTTTAATTGAAAACGCTTGATCTCTTTGGCTTGCTGGGCTTGTAGAGTGGCCGAAAGGAGCATTCCAAAAACGATGAAATGAAAGAGGGGTTTTTTCATAATGCATTTGTTTAGCGTAAAGGTAAAAGTAATTTTTAGGGGTGGGGGTCTTATAGAAGCAATTTAACACTAAAAGTCACATTACTTAAATGATCTCCTTGACACACATCCGTACCAAATCTTTCATTTTTATTTTGGTAACTTTTTTTCAAATTTCTGGCTATTCGCAATCCCCAGCTGCCTCGTTAAAAGACGTGGCCTTTATGCAGGGGCATTGGCTAGGAAACTTCAATGGCGGGCCGATTGAAGCTTTTTGGGCGGCTCCTGCGGGCGACAATCTCACGGGTTTTATGCGGATGATGAAAGACGATAAAGTCACGATGTACGAAATGCTGGTTTTTGAACAAACCTCCAATGGGCCCATCGTTTTGGTTAAACACTTCAAACCTGGCCTCATTGCGTTGGAAGAAAAAGAGATTTCGGACCGTTATCGTTTTATTGAAGCCAAGAAAAACGAGGCACTCTTTGAAAAACAGGACGGCTCGGTACGGATTATTTACGAAAAACGCAGCGAAAACCAACTCGTTATCCAACGGGGCAAACAGGAAGGCGGCAAATGGGTCTTTGTTGATTTGTTTGTCTTTAATCGGGTTAAATAATGTCTACATTTCGTTACGTTTTTAAGTAATAAACAGTTGGTCTATTACTTAAAAAACTAACCATGTTCTTATTTTGGCTTCAACACCAGGGCGTTACTCACGGCTCGTTCGCCTTCGTGGTCAAACTTTTTGTTGTCGCTGGGGTAGTTTACCACACCTTTGCCCTCAATCCATAAAGTGGTGGAGCCGCCTCCGTCGAGGTTGAGGGCATCGCGGCAGCCGAGTTGACGGGCCAAAAAAGTAAGTTCTGCCAAATTCATTCCGTAAGATTCTGCCGAACGGCCGTCTACTGTAATCAGCAACACCTTTTTTTTGTTGGTAATGCAGGCGCAACTTCGCGGATGGCGATTGTCATTGAAGGCATTCTTAGGGAGTACTTCATCGGTGCCGTTCAACCTCAATAAAGGCCCCGAAAGCATCACATTTTGGTACGGAAGTTGGTATTCCCAGCCCACAGTAGATGCACCTTTGAGGATACGTAATTGATTATGATGGACCACCACTGCGGCTTGACCGTGAAAAGCTGCTTTTTGACCTTTGCTCATTCGGGTCGTATCAACTACCTGTCCGTTTACCTTAATAAAATCAACCGAACCACCGTTCTTTACGTCAAAAAAGCCGCCGTTAATGGCCATTAGGGCCTGATTTTCCTTGGCTAATTTACTCGTTGGGCGTAATTGGCCTTGGGCTTTGTTCTTTTTGTCTAATGAATCGGCAGTGACGATGGCCCAACGATGCTTTCGACTTCTGGTGGGTATTTCTAAAATATTAATGCTTTGGTTGGCGTTGAAAAGCTGTTTTTCATTGAAATGCGTTTTACGCCATTTTATCCCTCGTTCAATTTCTTGAATATCCCATTTTGCATTATGAAGGGTAATTGAATCAGCGGCCGTTTGGGCATGAATTGTTGTGATGGTTGCAAACAATAAAAAGACAATGGGTTTCATTTTATTTTCTAATTTTGTGCGTTGATTCAAACAAAATCAATTTTGAAGGGTATCAATTTCAACGGGGTAAAGTTCGTAATAAAAACGACAAATAGCCGTAGTAATGGCGAACCGTTGCTACGACGACCACAATTTAATAATCAGTTAACAAAAAAACATCGATGGCAAAAGTTCCGGTAAACAAACATCAGCCTGTCTATCAAATGCCTACTTCACCGTTGGCGGTGAAGACCAAAAAATTTGCGTTGGATAAAAAGAAGTACGTCAACATTGCAATGGGTCAATTGTGGGAGCAACAAAAAATGTGGACGCTTGTACCTTTAGGCTTACTTTTAGTGAATGCTATCTTGGGGATTACGGGTGTTTATCCTAACATTTGGGCTTACATTGTTATTATCTTAGGTGCGTTGTTGTACGTAG
>JAIXPV010000421.1 GCA_027486105.1 Runella sp.
GTTAAAGTAAAAATGGCCCTTGTCAGAGGGTGTATTTACTACTCTGACAAGGGCTGTTTGTTTACGGCTTCAACAATACCTTTCCCCAGCGACCGTGGGCATCGGCATGAGTAACGGCGGCTTTGATTTCGTCCAGACTATAAATGGCCTCAATCGGCATTTTAACCTGCCCCGTAGATAGTAATGTTATCACTTCTTGCGATACCTTTTGGCGCGTACTACCATCTACCCGTCGCATCCAGTCTGTAAGCCAGAAGCCCTTCAGGGTCAGCGCGCGGAAAATCATCAGGCCGATATTGATTTTAGGGTCTTGAAGGCTTAAAACGCCATAAATGAGCATAATGGCACCCCGTCCCATGCATTTTACTGCTTCGCTTGCTGTGTCACCTCCTACGCATTCTAAGACCGCTCGTACGCCTTCGTAATGGGTAATATGCTGTACGCGTTTCGGCAAGTTTTCTTCGGCCGTATTGATAATTTCATCTACACCGAGCGCTTTCAGTTCGTCATTATGGTCATTTCTACGTACCGTACCTATGGTTTTGATGCCGCGCATTTTGCAGATTTGGATGACCATTTTGCCTAAGGCCGAAGTACAGGCCGTAATCATGAGCCATTCGCCTTCTTTCACGCCTGAGTCTTCTACCATGGCTACGGCCGTAAATGGATTTACGAACAATTGAGCGGCGGTTTCATCGTTCATGGCCTCTGGAACAGGAATTAACGTTCGATGATTGGTGACGATGTACTCACTCCAAGCCCCAATCCCCGTAAAACTTACGCGTGTACCGACCGCAATATTGGCATTGGTGCCTACGGCTTCCACAATTCCTACCCCTTCAAATCCTGCGCCTGACGGCAAATGCGGACGAATCCCATACAGGTTTTGTACAAACATAATATCGGAAGGGTTGATGGGGCTGGCCAAAACTTTGATGAGGACTTCGTCAGGTCCGGGAGTGGGGATGTCTGCATTTTCAGCGTTTAAAATATCCGCTGGTTTACCGAAGTGATGGAATACGACTTTTTTCATGATTATAAAGAGATTAACTTATTTATATCAGTGTTTGTCAAATTGAATACAATGTTCAATATTCGGCAAATACTTTTACATTTTTCATTTTTATGCAATGAAAGTTATTTATACAATTTGGTGTTTTTTTTGGTTGATTCTCATTTTTTTGCTTCTATTTCCATTCACGTATATCTGCTTACAACGAAAAGAATGGAAGCCGTATGCGCATCGGATAAACCGACTCTGGGGACAATTGTTTTTTCCATTGGCAGGCATCAGGTTTGAGGTAGAATATCGAGGTCAGCTTGCTCCAAAACAGGCCTACGTTTTTTGCGCCAATCATTTTTCGTATTTGGATATTGCAGTAATGGGCGTTATTGTAGAACATTATTTTGCTTTTGTCGGAAAAGATGGGGTCAAAAACATTCCGCTTTTTGGCTATATGTTTCGGCATTTGCACATTCAGGTAAAGCGAGAAAGTACGCAGAGCCGGGTGTCGTCGCTGAATCGGGCTATCAAAACCTTGGCGCAGGGAAGAAGTATTGTGGTTTTTCCCGAAGGGGGGATTAAGGCAAAACAGCCACCTCAAATGCATCAACCTTTTATGGATGGCGCATTTAAGATGGCTATTCAGCAGCAAGTACCGATTGTTCCGATCAGTCTGCTGACAAATTATAAAATTTTACCAGACGTACATCCTATCCGAATACACCGTTTTCCAATGCAGGCGGTAGTACACGAAGCAATACCTACGGTCGGCCTAACCCCTCAGGATGTTGTGTCTTTGAGAGACAAATGCTACGGGGTGATAGACGACGAACTGAAAAAACATCATCTCCCTCAACAAAAGGGAAGTAAAGAGTAATTCGCAAACAAAAAGCAGTCAATCTGTGGCAATTATGCCACAGATTGACTGCCTGTATAGTTTCGCGAATACTCCAGAATGTTTGAAACTGCGCGGTTTGAGGGCGCACGTTCAATTTTGGTCATTAGGCTTTTTATCTCAAGTGTATCGAGATAAAACTCCAATAGCTCTTGGTCGCCGATTAAGGCATCTTCAATGAGCGTGTTTTCTTCATCGGTTGTTTCTTCATAAACATACCGAATGACATCATCTGGGGTAAACGTTTGTATCATATATAGGAACGCGTTTGCTGAGTTGCTTTCGCAAGTTGATCAGCGCGTAACGCATTCTCCCCAAAGCCGTGTTGATACTCACTCCTGTGGCATCTGCAATTTCCTGAAAACTCATGTCTTCGTAGTGCCGCATAATGAGCACTTCTCGTTGAGGGTCAGGCAATCGTTGAATCAGTTCGCGTAAGTGTTCATGCGTTTCTTGACGAATCTGAAGCGACTCAATAGAGTCCTCTGAAAAGTCTAACGTATTAAACACGTTGCTTCCGTCTTCAAACACTATCTCGGGGTAGCGTTTGTCGCGCCGAAAATGGTCAATAGCCAAATTGTGAGCAATTCTCAGTATCCACGGCAAAAACTTGCCCTCATCGTTATACTTACCAGATTTAAGCGTTTCAACAGCTTTAACGAAGCTATCCTGCATTAAATCTTCAGCCACGTACTGATCTTTGACAATCAAATAAATAGTGGTGTAAATCTTGGACTTGTGACGCTGAACGAGTTTTTCAAAGGCTTTTTCGTTGCCATGAACGTACAATGAAACCAGATCACTGTCGCTAACTTGGTACTTTTCCATTTCAGTATGTACAATTAGTTAACGTAAATCTTTGTTTCGATATTGTAGCCCCTCGTTGTTTTGGTTGAAGAAAATTATTTTGCGTCTTAACTTTATGACCCAAAGATAAAACAATAAAAATTTATTGTGCAAGCGTTTGCCAAATTTTTTTTAAAGTGTAAAGGAAACACCAAATATAATTCCGAGTATTCTTTGGAATCCAGAATTATTGTCTGTATTACACTTAACCAAGAAAAAATTGTACAGCCAAATTGTTTTTCATAAACAGAATTTATTTTTTAAGTAATTTATACATGAAAAATTACTTAATAGACCAGCGTTGCAGCTCTGTCAGAGTTACTTTGCCTTCATAAATGGCTTTCCCAACAATTACGCCAAAAAGATTCATTTCGGCCAACATTTCGATATCGTCTAAGTTGCTTACGCCTCCGCTGGCAATGATTTGTATGCCAGGACATTGGTCCTGCATATTTCTATACAATTCAAAAGAAGGTCCCTGAAGCAATCCGTCTTTGGCAACATCTGTACTTATAGTATACTGTGCGCCTTTATCAATCCATTTTTGTACAAAATCATAGACCCATAGTTCGGTTCCTTCCTCCCAGCCGCTGACGGCTACGCGCTCATTGCGGGCATCGGCACCTAAAATGATTTTGTCGCCTCCATAATTTGAAAGCCATTTTTCAAATAAATCGGGATTTTTTACGGCAATACTCCCACCTGTTACCTGCTTGGCACCTGATTCAAACACCACCCGCAAATCATCTTCTGACTGAACGCCCCCGCCAAAATCGACATGAAGTTGGGTTTTGGTGGCAATTGTTTCCAACACTTTCCAATTGATTACTTTTTTGGCTTTGGCTCCGTCCAAATCCACAAGGTGCAGGCGAGTGAGTCCAGCATCTTCAAACTGCATTGCAACCTCCAACGGATGCTCATTGTAGATTTTCTTTTGTTCGTAATCACCTTGGGTTAGGCGTACACACTTGCCTTCAATTAGGTCTATGGCGGGGATGATATGAAACATGAATTTAGTGAGTAATCCACCGTCAAAAGTGGAGTCTGTGGGTGAGTTTTGGCCGTAAAATTAAGTAGTAACCGTGGGTTTAACAATACTTGATTGTATAGTGACTACCTTTGTGGGAACTTTTCGTTGAACATTTGTCATTTAGCATTGTCTATACATTTTGATAAATGTTCAAGGCCTTATGTTGAATGACAATGTTATACCCGCAAGATTTAGAACAAAAATTAGGATTTGACCGCATTCGCGAACAATTGAGTGAGTTATGCCTGAGCCCACTCGGGCGGGCCTTTGTACAGAAGATTCGTTTCTCGGATAACTTCGCCGTGATTGATAAATTGACCCGTCAAACTGCCGAGATGAAAGCCATTCTCGAAGAATCGACGGGTGAGTTTCCTTCGCAAAACTATTTGGATGCTACTCCCGCGTTGGATAAGATGCGGGTGGAAGGAATGGTTTTGTCGTTGGATGAGTTTTTTGATTTGAAACTTTCGCTCCGCACCATTCGCCAGGTGCTGAAGTTTTTGGCCGAGCAGGAAGAAGGGCGGTTTCCCTTTTTGACCGAATTGGCGGGTAACGTCAAAGTGGAAAAATCGGTCAGTGATGCTATCGACCGCATCATTGATGATCGCGGACAAATCCGCGACAATGCCTCGCCCGAGTTGGCGGATATCCGTCGTCGATTGATTTCGGAAGCAGCGGGGGTGCGTAAAAAACTGGATTCAATGCTCAAGCACGCCAAAAGTAGCGGTTGGGTAGGCGACGATGTATCCTTAACAGTACGTAACGGACGAATGGTGATTCCGATTTCTGCCGAACACAAGCGAAAATTGAAAGGCTTTGTGCACGATGAATCATCGACGGGGCAAACCCTGTTCATTGAGCCAGCAGATGTGTTGGATTCCAATAATGAAATCAAAGAACTGGAATACGCCGAACGACGGGAGATCAACCGTATCTTGATTCAATTAGCTAATCAAATTCGTCCCCATTTGCCTGATTTGCAGAAAGCCTGTCAGTTTTTGGGGATGGTAGATTTTATTCGTGCCAAAGCGAAATTTGCGTCACTATTAGGAGCCGTCAACCCCGCTTTTGTCAATCAACCCCTGATCGACTGGCGCATGGCGCGGCATCCATTATTATATCTGTCTTTTCAGAAACAAGGCCGAAAAGTGGTTCCTCTGGGCATTGAACTGCGGCAAAATCAACGTATTTTGGTGATTTCTGGTCCAAATGCGGGAGGGAAATCCGTGGCATTGAAAACGATTGGTTTGGTGCAATATATGCTTCAATGCGGTTTGCTTGTGCCCATGCGTGAAGATTCTACGGTGGGGTTGTTTCAGAATTTATTTATTGACATCGGCGACGAGCAAAGTCTCGACAATGATTTGAGTACGTATAGCAGCCACCTGACCAATATGCGTCATTTCCTGCAATTTGCCCATAAACGTACGCTATTTTTAATTGACGAATTTGGAACAGGAACTGAGCCAAGCTTAGGTGGCGCGGTTGCGGAAGCCATATTGGAAGATTTGACTAAATCGGGCGCTTTTGGCGTAATCAATACGCACTATACCAACCTCAAAACCTACGCCGATAAAACGCAGGGACTGGTAAATGGTGCTATGCGCTACGACGGAGAGCATCTGGAGCCGTTATATCAACTCGAAATCGGCAAGCCGGGCAGCAGTTTTGCGTTTGAAATCGCGACCAAAATCGGCCTGCCAAAATCAGTTATTGAACGCGCCAAGGGAAAATTGGGTACGCAGCAGGTCAATTTCGAAAAATTGTTGAAAGAGTTGGACATTGAGAAAAAAGTGTTTGCAGAAAAGAACATTGAAATAGGAATCAAGGAGCGAAAACTGGCTCAACAACTGGCCGAAACAACCGCCTTGCAGACGCGCTTGGATAATGACCAAAAGAAAATCATCAACGATGCCAAGCAAAAAGCCAAGCAATTGTTGGCTACGGCCAATCAGCGCATCGAAAGTACTATTCGGGAAATAAAGGAAAACAAAGCCGAACGCGATACCACAAAATTGATACGGCAGGAATTGGAGCATTTTGAAAAGCAGGAACTGAAAATTGAAGCAGTTGCCGAACCTGAGCGCGAAGAGTTTATTCCCGAAGGTGGAGCAATTGACGTTGGGAGTTTTGTACGTATCAAAGGACAGGCCACGGTAGGGGAAGTGCTGGCCATGAAAGGCAAAGATGTGGAGATTCGAATCGGCGATTTAAAGTCCAATGTGAAATTGAATCGCTTGGAAAAAGTCTCTAAAAAAGCCTTCAAAGAAGCAACGGGAGAAAAAGGGTCAGGTCCAAGAACGGGTGTTGGGGGAATTGACATCAATGAAAAAATGATGAATTTTAGCTTCAATCTCGATATTAGGGGCAAGCGGGGAGAAGAAGCAATTATCGAATTAGATGACTTTTTGAGTAATGCCCTGATGCTTGGGTTTAATGAATTGCGGATTGTGCACGGAAAAGGCGATGGTATTTTACGTCAATTGGTTCGTAATCACTTAAAATCATATAAGCAGGTAGGAAAAATGCAGGATGAACACCCAGATCGTGGAGGAGCGGGGGTAACGATAGTGCAAATGCGATAAGAAATGATAAATTGCATCAGCTATTTACCTATTCCTTAACCTACTATGCCCTTATTGCAAGATTCACTGCCTATTTTGGTAGTATTGATGGTCAATATCATCATTTCCGAACGATTGGCGCATCTGCCGTACCTACGCCACATGGGTACCGCGCTCATCGTCATTATATTGACCGCGGTTACGTCCAATTTAGGCTTAATTCCAGCTTCCACCCATTCACCGCCGATTTACGACGGTATTTTTACATATCTCGCCCCTATTTCGATATTCTATTTACTACTGACGGTTAATCTGAAAGGGTTGAAAAAGGCAGGTGCGCCCATGATGCTGAGTTTTTTTCTGGGAACAGCTGGAACTATGTTGGGCGTTATTGCTGGTATTTGGGCCATTTCAGGCCCTAAAGGTTTTGGAGAGTTTTATTATGCGTTGGGAGGAATGTTTACGGGGACTTACATCGGTGGAAGTACAAACTTCAACGCATTGGCACTGCATTACGAAGTCAATAAAGAAGGGAATGTATATGCCGCGGCGGTGGCGGTAGATAATATCCTGACGGCCTTGTGGATGGTGGCGACTTTACTAATACCTCAGCTCCTCAATCGTTATTTACCCAGACGCATCGAATACAATCATACCGCCGAGCAGGCGCAAAAAAAAAAAAAA
>JAIXPV010000484.1 GCA_027486105.1 Runella sp.
ACGCAGGTAACGGCCCCCAGAAAAGTAGCAACGATGGAAACGATAAAGACGGAATTGGTGCCGATTTCGATACATTCATCAAACACCAGTCTGACGTATACCCGAAACTTTTCGCGGTTGCTCAATAGACTTCCCAGAAAAATAAAATAATTTCCTAACGTTTTCATAGCCTCAAAAGTAGATAAAAAACGTTGGACTACAGATACTAGGGGTTTTGTCTAGCGTCTATAGTCCAACGTTTACGATCACTGTAAATTAATCCATAATAAAAGGATAGTCTTCCTGAAGATACACATCTTTGAAAATCTCGGATGCATCAGGCCAAGGAGACTCTTCCGAAAACTTCACCGCATCTTCTACCTGCTGCTTGACTTTGGCGTCGATAGCGGCTAGCTCTTCTTCAGTAGCTATCCCGTTTGTTAGGATTGTGGCCTTTACCATTTCGATTGGGTCGCGCTTTTTGTATTCTTCGACCTCCTCTTTGGTGCGGTATTTTTGAGGGTCAGACATTGAATGACCACGGTAACGATAGGTTTTGAATTCTAAGAAGGTAGGGCCTTGTCCGCTGCGGGCACGTTCTGCCGCGCGGCTAACTGCCTCATGTACCGCTTCTACGTCCATTCCATCGACAGGCTCTGAAGGCATATCGTAGGCTTCGCCAATGGTGTAAAGGTCGGTGACGTTTGAGGTGCGGTTGACCGACGTTCCCATCGCATAACCGTTGTTTTCGACCACAAAAATAACGGGCAGTTTCCAAGTCATGGCCATGTTAAATGCCTCGTGCAAAGCACCTTGACGTACGGCTCCGTCGCCAAAAAGACAGATACAAAGGTTGGTGGTTTTGTTGTATTTTTCGGCAAAAGCAATTCCAGCTCCCAAGGGGATTTGCGCGCCAACGATACCGTGTCCGCCTACGAAATTGCGCTCTTTATCAAAAATGTGCATTGAACCGCCTTTTCCTTTGGTCGTGCCCGTAGCTTTCCCAAAAAGCTCGGCCATTATGGCGTTGGGGTCAGTACCCAGTGCCAACGGAATGCCGTGGTCACGGTATGCGGTGATCCATTTGTCGTCTTTAGTCAATGCACTTACTCCGCCCGACGAACACGCCTCCTGACCAATGTACAGGTGACAAAAGCCGCGTATTTTTTGTTGACCGTAGAGTTGCCCTGCTTTTTCTTCAAACTTACGCTGAAGTTGCATTGACTCATACCAGTACATATATCGTTCTTTGGGATGGGTAATTTTTGCGGGTGTCGCTTTGGTTTTGGTTGCCATTTTTTATAAAAAATAAAGTTTATCGGTCAACTATGAACTGAGAACTGTTGACTATTTTATCTTTGCCCCGCGAAAATAAGCATAAAACCAATTAATGTCACAGCTACACTTAGAAAAACTCCATTTGACTTACTTCAAGAATTATGAAGAGGGGCGTTTTGAGTTTAGTCCCGGGCTCAATTGTATCGTAGGGGAGAACGGAAGCGGCAAAACCAACCTGCTTGATGCCGTCTATTGGCTGGGGTTGACCAAGAGTGCGTTTCAGGTACAGGATGCGTTTAGTATTCAGCACGACGCTGATTTTATGCTCATCGACGGGATTTTTAAGAAAGACGCCCGCGAGGTACAGATTACGTGCAGTCTTCAACGAGGCCAGCGGAAAATATTCCTGTCGGACAAAAAACCGTACGAGCGCATTAGCGACCACATCGGGGAGTTTCCGGTGGTCTTGGTAGCACCCAATGACACCGATTTGGTGCGAGAGGGAAGTGAAGAGCGGCGGCGCTTTTTTGACGGTGTGCTGTCGCAATTGGACCAACAGTATTTACAGGATTTACTTCAATACAACAAACTGCTGGCACAGCGAAACAGCCTCCTGAAGATTTTTTTTGAGCGACATTACGTAGATGATTTATTATTGGATACCTACGACGAATCACTGATTTCCCTCGCCAATCGAATTTTTGACCGTCGTCAGCGGTTTTTGGTTGATTTTGAGCCTTTGGTGCAGCATTATTACGGTTTTTTGGGCGAAAGTCGGGAAGCAGTGGCAGTGAAATACGAATCGGAAATGGAAGATTTGGCGTTTAGAGAGAATTTTCGTCGTCATCGCCAGCGGGATTTGCAAATGCAGCGTACGTTTATGGGCGCGCACAAAGATGATTTTAGGTTTGAAATGGGGGAGGTAGCTCTAAAAAAATTTGGTTCGCAAGGGCAACAAAAGTCCTTTGTATTGGCATTGAAATTGGCCCAGTTTGAGTTACTTTCGGTCGAAAAAGAAATGAAGCCGTTGTTGCTGTTGGATGATATTTTTGACAAGCTAGACGACCGTCGGATTCAAAAATTAATCCAACTTATTGAAAATGAATCTTTTGGTCAAGTGTTTTTGACGGATGCACGCCCTGAACGAACGCGCGATTTGCTAAAGGATGTAAATACTAAAGTGAAGTTTTTTAGTATAGGGTAATAAAAAATGTTAGACGTATTGTTGGGGCTAATTTTGGAGGGAATGTACAAACTCTCGGCTATAAAAGGATGAATATTTGTTTTCTGATTGGCTTGACAATTAGTTTCTAACTTAGAAGGGACTTCATAAATGGAGGTCCCTTCTGTGTCAAAATATTAGACTTTCTTAGCAGGATTTCCAAATACTCGACTACCTGCAGGTACATTTTCTACTACAACAGAGCCTGCACCTACGCTGGCACCTTTGCCGATTTTTACGCCCGAAATAATCGTAACTCCTGACCCGATAAAGGCGTCTTGGTCGATCACGGCGCCACTTCCAATGATGCTACCAGCTCCGATATTAACGTAGTCGCCTAAGATGGCGTCGTGCTCAATAATGACACCAGTATTCAAAATAGAATGGTGGCCGAGTACCGCTTTGGAGCTGATAGTAACGCGGGCTCCAATCAAGTTTCCGTGACCGATTTGGGCGAAGGAAGAAATAATGGCCGTATCATGAATGGCATTGACGGGCATAATGCTGCGTCGCTCGTTGAGCATTTCGACGAGATCGTGCCGTTCGGCACGCGCTTCTATGGCCACAAATGCCTCACACTTTTTACCGATGAGTTTCAAGAAACCGTCGTCGTCGGTACTTCCCAAAACGGTGTATTCACCAATTTGGGTGTTGTGCAAATTAGGGTCGTCGTCTAGTAAGCCATACACTACTACGTTATTGCGCTGAAAAATATCTAATGCAACTACTCCTAAACCTTTTGCCCCAAAAATCAATACTGGGTTTTCCATGGATGTATTCGGTTTTGCTGATAAAATTTTGATTTATTTTAAATGACTATTTTGTTTTTAAAGTTCCTCCAAATGTACTGAACTACCAAATCTTCATGGATTATAAATACATAACTAATCATGTGATTGTGTTGAATATCAGTGGATTAATGAATAGTATTTGGGGTAGAATATTCTTTATTACTCAAATGTTATTGCACAAAAAAAAAATTATTAAAAAGGTAAATTGCTGATAATGAATAAGTAATGGATTAGTGCTTTTTTTGAATACATGAAAAGCAAAATTCATTTTCGCACAATCGTCATTTCGGACCTGCACTTGGGTACGAAAGGCTCCAAAGCTAAGGAAGTCACTAACTTCCTTAAGCAATATAAATGCCGAAAGTTGATTCTTAACGGCGATATCATAGATGGGTGGCAATTGAGGAAATACGGGGCGTGGAAGAAAAAACACACCGCATTTTTCAAGACAGTCCTGAAAATGATGGATGATTATGACACGAAGGTAATTTATCTGCGTGGTAATCACGACGATTTTTTAGACCGTATCAGGCCGCTTCGATTGGGGAAGCAGTTTCAGATTAGAAAAGATTACATTCTTAAATCGGGCTCCAAGCGTTTCTACATTACCCACGGAGATGTTTTTGACAGCATCACTACCAACCTAAAATGGTTGGCTTACTTGGGCGATATGGGCTATACATTCCTGCTTTGGGTCAATAAACTCTATAACCATTATCGCGCGTGGCAAGGACTTCCATATTACTCATTGTCGCAAGTAATCAAGCAACGGGTAAAGGCGGCGGTCAGTTATATTTCTGACTTCGAAGAAAAATTAACTGAGCTGGCCCGTTCACAGAACTGTGATGGAGTCATCTGCGGGCACATTCACCAACCTTCGATTCGCCAAATAGACGGATTGATTTACATGAATTCGGGGGATTGGGTGGAATCGTTGAGTGCCTTAGTGGAAGACCACGATGGAAACTGGAGTTTGATGTTTTATAACGAACAGGAAGTGAAAAGTGCATCTGAACCAACCATCTCGGAGTTTTTTGGTCGTAAAGAGCGGCTGGCTAAGGTCAGTTAACTATTTCTTTTCTGGAAAAGGAATAATTAGTTTTTCGCCCCGTTCGGTAAAGTTCTTAGTCTTCTTATTAGCAGCCATTAGTTGTTCTACCGTTACACCATATTTCTCGGCTACGACCCGCAAAATATCGCCAGGCCCAACCGTATGAACGGCCTGGACGCGAACCTTTATGCGGGTTACCCCTGATTTTACATCAGCACTTTCATCTTTTATGACTGGATTGAGCCCTTTGAGGGTTCCGCTTTTTAGATTGTACCGATTGGCGATGCCATAAAATGTCTCACCACTCTGAACCGTGTGCGTAATTTCCACTCCTCCAGGATCGACCGCGACAGGCTTAGGTTTTTCGAGGGCTTTTTCTTCGGGCTTTTTAGTTTCCTCCTCGTCGGCAGGGCGAGGGGTGGGAGTTACGGTTTCTTCTTCTTTGGGAGAATCGCTCGTTTTCTCTTCTGTGGTACTGCTGGTAGTTTCATTTGTTGATTGAGGCACCGTCGATAACTGGTCATTTTCGTTGGGTATAGGCTGTAATTCCCGACCTGTGGTGTCCAATGGGGTATTAAGAAGTTGATCTACATCGGCGGCGTCGTCGGCAATGTATTCATAACCAACGTACAATAATCCAGCAATCATCAAAACCAAAACGCCTAACGAAAGATAAGGCAACTTTGATGATTCTTCAGGGCGACGATTTCTATTTTCGTTCTCTGACATTTGATTTTGTGGTGTTTTAGTCGATTTATCAAGTGCAAAGGTGGTACTTTATATGCATAAAACCCCAGCTTGGTAAAATCTAATTCAAAATAGGTGAAAATTTTGTGCCTTACAATGATGCCCCTTATTTTATTTGGGGGCGTTCATATTTTGGGCTTGTAGGCTCATTTCGGCTACTTTCACTTTGAGGTCTTCTTTGTATTGCTCAAGTTTTGTACCCACTACGGTGTCTGATGTACCAATAATTTGCGCGGCTAAAATTCCAGCGTTACGGGCACCGTTGAGGGCCACGGTGGCAACAGGCACACCAGACGGCATTTGTAAAATCGAAAGAACTGAGTCCCATCCATCTATTGAATTACTGCTTTTGACTGGGACGCCGATTACGGGCAATGTTGTTAAGGAGGCAATCATTCCGGGCAAATGGGCGGCTCCGCCTGCTCCAGCGATGATTACCTTCAAACCCCGAAGGCGGGCATTTTTGCCATAATCAACCATTTTTTCGGGAGTACGATGGGCCGAAACGATGTCGATTTCAAAATCAATCCCAAACTCTTTTAAAATATCGACAGCTTCTTGCATTACTTTTAAATCCGAAATGCTGCCCATTATTATCCCTACCATGTTATTTCCGTTCGTGTTTTTGCTTATTATACACAATTTCGTTGACTTTGTCAACTTTTCAGTGTTAAAGATGTGTTGTTTTTACTTAAATTGCCGCACAAAAATAGTATTTTTCTAATGACTAACGAATTAGAACAAGCGTTAATACAACTCACGACACCATTTTATGCATTGCTAATTGCATTGGAGGCTTTGGCGAGCCATTGGCAGCACCGACAGAATTATACATGGCGGGATACGATTACTAATTTTTTGTTAATGCTTTTTAACGGCGGCATTGATTTAGCTTTCCGTGCTATTTACGTCGTTATTCTGGTTTGGTTTTATCAATATCACTTTACCGAAATTACCAACGTCTATGGATATTGGTTATTGCTGTTTTTGGCCGAAGATTTCCTCTTTTACGTGCTGCATGTGGTAGATCATTATTGTCGTTTATTTTGGGCAGTTCATGTTACCCATCATTCTTCTGAGTATTTTAATCTTACCACGGGGTTTCGTTCTTCGGTATTCCAACCCCTGTATCGGTTCGTTTATTTTATTCCGCTCGTTTTGCTAGGTTTTCGCCCTGCCGATATCATATTAATGTATGCCATTACGCAAATATACGGCATTATTGTACACACCAATTATGTCGGAAAATTGGGCGTTTTGGAATATATTTTGGTTACTCCCTCGCATCATCGGGTGCATCATGCCTCAAACGTTGAATATTTAGACAAAAACATGGGAATGTGTCTAATTATTTGGGATAGGATATTTGGCACTTTTCAGGAGGAAAAAGCAAGTATTTCTTTGAAATATGGATTGACTACGCCCCTTGCTCAACGGGGCATTGGTTATACTGTTTTTCATGAATGGAAAGCCATCTTTGATGATTTGAAGCGTGATGTAGATTTGAAAACCAAGGTGAAGTACGTGCTTAACCCGCCAGGATGGTCGCACGATGGTAGTACCAAAACCAGTAATCAATTGAGAGAAACTATTATTTCAGATAAAAAAAATGTTGAGGTAGAATCTGAGTATTCGCTCTAGAATGACACGTATAATTACTGGCCTATCCTCTACAATTATTTAGGCCCCGCAAAAAAACAATCAAGCCCCTGGGTCTGTGGAAATATTGGTTCTTAAGGTAGACTCTCGGACGATAAGAGACGCCGATAAAACAATATTTTCAGTAAGTTGGTTGGCTGAAGAATCCTTTAATTGACTTAAAAATATCCGGGAGGCTTCGGTTCCGATTTGTTTTCCGGGGCGTTTTACCGTGGTAAGCGTAGGATGAATATAAGCTGATATGGGGGAGTCATCAAACCCCACAATAGCAACTTGGTTGGGCACTTCGAGGCCATTTTCTCTCACTACATACATGGCCCCAATAGCTACCTGATCATTCACGCCAAAAATCCCGTCGGGGGGATTGGGAAGGGCCAAGAGGCGTTGGGTGGGAATGATGGCACTTTCAACCCCAAAATTGGTCGTGACTATCAGCTCTTCATCCAGAGTAAATTGATATTTTGCAAGGCAATCAACGTAGCCTTTGTAGCGTTGCTCGGTTACGGCCAAGCCATGCGGCCCTTTTAAATGAGCAATCCGTTGGCAGCCAATTTTAATGAGGTGTTCGGTGGCGGCAAAAGCACCGTAATAATCGTCTATTGTAACCCGGCAAGCCTCAAATCCTTCGTATTCGCGATCAATAAAGATGAGGGGAACTTTGCGTTGGATGATGCTTTCTAGGTGTTCGTAGTGCCCAGAGTCATAGGTTTCTTGTGAAATTGAAAGGAAAATACCTTCGACTCGGTTGGCCAACAGTTTTTCAACGTATTCTTTTTCAAGAAGATAACTTTCGTTGCTCACGCAGATATTCATCAAATACCCCAAAGGTTGCAGAATGGATTGCAAGCCTTCGATGATGGCAGTTTCGTGTTGATGATTGAGGGTAGGAACGATTACGCCCAAAGTTCCCGTTCGTTTGTTGAGAAGGCTGAGGGAGACCGAATTACGTTGATAACCTACTTTTTGGGCATATTCTTGAAGATTTCGACGGGTATCTTCGTTGATTAACGGATGATTATTGAGCGCCCTTGATACGGTGGAAGGGGAGCATTTAAACTTGCGGGCAATGTCTTTAATCGTAACGGGGCGGTCAGCAGCCATGGCAATAATAACATGAGGATTGCACTAATGTACAATTTATTTCTCAATACTGATTTTCTTTTACGGCAGTATCCATAAAAACAAAAGAGCGGCTTTAAAGCCGCTCTTTGTTTTAGAATTTGAGCGTTGCTGGTAAATATTTAGCGGCTAAATCCTCATAATAAGGACGAAGTTCTTTCCAGTTGGGAACCTTGGGCGACTTCGTGTATAAATCATAAGGATTAAAAACTTTTACCCACTTAAAATATTCGTGGTCATGCTCATCCATCAAATGCGTGTAGGCATTCTCGCGGTGTTGTGCATAAAATGAGTGAAAACGAATCATATACAACGCTGACTCGGGCAAGTAATTTTTGGTCATTTGGTACAAATACTCATCGTGCCCCCACGACATGTGTACGTTGCGCAGGCCACAATTAGGCTCATATACGCCGTATTTGGTATTATAACGCTCATCGTGTGCATCAGGGTTGGCGTCGAAAAACTCAGGGAAAACGATTTTGTCGGAATGCTTACATCCTACGGGGAAAGTATCGCCTACTACCGCCCATTGTGGTTCTCCAAACAAACAAAGGACTTTTCCCATATCGTGCAATAAACCAGTCAAAACAAACCAATCTGGATGACCATCGGCGCGGATGGCTTCCGAGGTTTGGAGCAAGTGTTGAAGCTGGTCAAGGTCAATGTCGGGGTCAGAATCATCGACCAACGTATTGAGAAAATCGAACGATTCCCACAAGGTCATTTCCTTTTTGTCAAATTTAAGGAAGTCCCGTTCTTTCTCCATCACAAAATCATAGGTCTGATACTTGTGATTGAGACGATAAAACTCCGTCACTGTGTCGCGTGCGGGAGTATCATAATTGCGAAATTCTTCCTTTGCTTTGGCCTGAGCGATGCTGTCAGGATCGGGATAACGAACTAAAAGATCGTCTTCCCACTCATCTAAACTTGCCAAAGGTGCTATTTCGGCATTGCTAAAAGTCGTTGCGTTCATGAGTATATGAAAATATAATTGGAGTTGTCACTTATAACTCAACAAATATACATTATTAAGTTTTTAAGAAATAAACCTTTTACCGCAAAAGATATATGCAAACGTTTGAAATAATTTAGCCCCGAAAATTAGAAGAAAACCGTAGTTAGATTTGTCGATTCGGATGGTTATTTTCAATATCTATCTAGCTTTGTAAAAAAAGATAAAATTATGTTTGTTAACGTAGAACATCTCGGCATAGCGGTCAAAGATATTGCTGCTTCTGACGAATTATTTTCCAAACTTTTCAATACGAAGCCTTACAAACACGAAGCTGTGGAGTCGGAAGGAGTAACAACTTCTTTTTTTAAAATTAATCAAACAAAAATCGAGCTGCTCGAAGCGACTCATCCCGATAGCCCTATTGCCAAATTTATTGAAAAAAAAGGCGAAGGAATCCACCATGTAGCATTTGAGGTAGATGATATTTTGACCGAAATGCAACGTCTTGAAAAAGAGGGTTTTGTGCTATTGAGTAAAATTCCAAA
This sequence comes from Runella sp., assembly GCA_027486105.1. Taxonomy (GTDB): domain Bacteria; phylum Bacteroidota; class Bacteroidia; order Cytophagales; family Spirosomataceae; genus Runella. The sequence continues at coordinate 9,353 of JAIXPV010000484.1, forward strand.
ACAAGGCGCTGACAATAAATTGGTGTGTTTTCTGCATCCTAAAGGCACCCATGGAGTATTGATTGAACTTTGTCAGGAGCAACCGTAGCGGCCAGAGTAAACCCTGTATTTTGTGACTTTGGGCAGGGGTAAATCCTGTCCCTACATGGTAATTTTCCTAATTTTTTACGGACTTTATGCGTTTAAAACTCATTATATATACGGCAATAGTAATTG
>JAIXPV010000411.1 GCA_027486105.1 Runella sp.
CCGTAACGGCATCTAGTTTGCCGCTTTCTTTTAGCCCCATGCGGTGTTGAAAACGCTTAATTGCCGTGGTCAATGAATCCGTGAAAATACCCGTAGTATCAACGGCTTTTAAATCGCCCAGTATCAATAGCGTTTTTTGTACATCCAAAAGCACCGAGCCCGTATCGCCTTCAACAAATGTTTTTTTGCCAATGTCAATGTTTGGCCAACCTCCTTGCTTTTCGATGCTGCGAAAACGGCGTAGCTGGTCTTTAAGCAAGGTATAATAACGGTTGACTGGCTCGCGCATGGGATTGCCTTTGGCCGAAACAAGGGTATCGAGCAGTGCTTGATAATTTTTCTTTTTTCGAGGAATAAACCATTCCAAGTCCAACGGATTTTTGATGGTTCCTGTAAAGGCTTTGTCTGTGTAGTTAAAAAAGGCCGCCGTCAGAAGCAGCTCTAACTTCTGGACATTTAAGGAATTTTTTAGAAATTCGGCAGGGCGGTTTTGTGCTTCTGAAAGTAAGAGGTCAATTTCGGCGTTGTAAAGACTGCTGTCGGCAAAATCGTTGATGTACGCTTCGCGTTGCCCATTGAAGTTGATGGCGGCGTTGGTGAGGCTGTTCTCGCTAAACCAGGCATATTGATACGCCCGTCTTTTGTAAAACTCAGTGATGTTTTTCTGCGTGCTGTCCGATATTAGATGGGCTCGGTAAAAAGCTACCAATGCCGCACTGTCCAGAATAAAATTGGTATAATTTTGCTTAGAATAGACGCTTGAATCAGGCGCAAAGGCCAGCTGAGGTTGTTGTTTCTGCCGAAATTGGAAGTACAAAACTACCGCGATAATTGCGACAACTCCTGCACAAAGTGCAATATAAAGCCGATTTTTTTTCATTCAACAGCGTTTGGGGGATTTCCTTTCAGCCGCAAATCTACGAATTTCCCCGTCGAAGAAGGCGCTAAAAAAGAAATCCCCCAAACGATTACTGTACCCGACCGCTCATTCGTACATTTTTGCCAGTACGTTTTAGTAAATCATCTCCCAAATCTTCGCGGGCTTCTTCGGCTACTTTTTGGAGTTCGGCCAAAATTTCTGGATAAACTTCTTTCACATCATAACGCTCGGCGGGGTCGCGACGGAGGTCGTAGAGCGCCAACGGGAAAGGCGTGTTTTCGGGAGCTTTGCCCGGAAATCCGTCATTTCCTGGAATTTGCCCTTCGTAGGTGCGGCCTTCGTGCGGTAAGACCAGCTTCCAGTCATCGCGGCGAACGGCCTCAAGATTGTTGCGACGGTAGTAATAGTAAAAATATTTGCGCGGGGTTGCTTCCATATCGCCTTTCAGAAGCGGTAAAATATCAACCCCGTCGATTTTCTTGGTGGGGAGTTTGGTGCCACAAATGCTGGCAATGGTTGGCAATAAATCAATGGTGGAGGTTAGCTTATTACACACCAATCCTGCGGGCGTCACACCTTTCCAGCGCACGATGCACGGCACGCGTTGGCCCCCTTCAAAGCTATTCCCTTTTCCTTCTCGCAAACCACCCGATGAACCAGCATGGTTGCCATAATTAAGCCAAGGGCCATTATCGCTCGTAAAAATGACGACGGTGTTTTTATCGAGCCCGTTTTCTTTGAGGGCTTTCATGATTTCTCCCACCGACCAGTCGATTTCCATCAGCACATCGCCATAGGTACCTTGCTTGCTTTTTCCCTTAAACTTAGCTGATGCCGCAATCGGTACGTGGGGCATGGAGTGGAACAAAAAAAAAAAAAACGGGCTTTTTTTGTGTTGCTTGATAAAATTCACGGCCCGCTCGGTGTAGATTCCTGTCAGTTTGGCTTGATCATCGAGGGTTTTTATTTCTTGTAGTGTATCGCTGTTGTGCAAAAGTGGCAAAAAAGGGTTTCTCTTTCTGCGGTTGGGATCAGCGGAAGGCTTACCATCATAGCCAATAGGCCACATATCGTTGGAATAAGGGAGACCTACGTATTCATCAAAGCCTTGTTTGTTTGGTAAAAACTCGGGGCGGTCGCCCAAATGCCATTTTCCAAACATCCCTGTGGCGTAGCCTTTTTCTTTCAAAAGTTCGGCAATAGTGGTTTCATCGGGGTTTAAACCCACTTTTGCATTCGGAAACAAAGCCCCCGAAATACCCACACGGTTGGGATAGCAGCCCGTCATCAAAGCAGCGCGTGAGGCGCTGCAAACGGCTTGGGCGGCCAAAAAATTGGTAAATCGAACGCCTTCGCCCGCCAGTTTGTCGAGGTTGGGCGTGCGGTATTGGAGTGCGCCATAGCAACTCAAATCGCCGTAGCCCAGATCATCCATAAATATCAAAATGATATTGGGTTGCCCTGCTTTTGGTGCTTTTTCTGCGGGCAGGAGTTGAAATGCCGAAATAATCGAAACAATAAAAAGGCTAAGGAGCAAGGCGGTTGTTTTTTTCATGATAGGAGGATGGTCATTAAGCGTGTTACTTTTTTGCTTCAAATTTGGGGTCTACAAACTCCCATTCCTGCAAGTGCGATGGGCGGTGTTCGCGTTTAACGATGGCATCAAACTGCGGAATAAGTTCAGGGTGTTGGGCGGCCACGTTGTTTTGCTCGCTTTCGTCAGTTGCCAAATCATACACTTCCCACACGGCGTTAGGATTGGTCTTCATGTTGCGTTTTACACCTTTCCAATTACCGATTCGGATGGCGAGTTGACCGCCGTTTTCGGGAAATTCAAAATACAGGAAGTCGTGTTTTTTTTGTGTTCCTCTATTGAGCAACGTGGGTAAAAACGAAATTCCATCGGTCGTAGGGACAGGCTTTACGTCGGCCCTATTTGCCGTTGATTGGGTGGACATAAAGCCCACCCCTACACCGAGCAATTCGGCGCAGGTGGCCATGACGTCGTATTGGGTTGATACATGGTCGGTGGTTTGACCTGCTTTGATTTTGTTTTTCCAATAGGCAATCATGGGCATTCGAATACCACCTTCGTACACGTCTCTTTTTACCCCACGTAACTTACCGTTGCTTTCAAAAAAACGGGTATCTACGGCTTTATCAAACGTAGCACCGTTATCGCTCGAAAACATAATGATGGTATTCTCTTCCAAACCTAATTTTTTCAGTAAGTCCCAAATAATACCCACTTGTTTGTCTAGGTATGAGACCATTGCCGCGTAAGTGGCGTACTGATAACGCGTTGATGCATAGCCGTGTTGGCCTCGATAAGGCTTGTCTTCAAATTGTCCAATGTACTCTTTTACCGCCTCGGCAGGTGCCTGCAACGAAAGGTGCGGCAGTGTATAAGGCAGATATAAAAAGAAAGGTTTGTTCTTGTTTTCGGAGATGAAGGCGCTTGCCTGCTCGGTCATTTTGTCAATCGCGTATTCTTTCCCAGTGTAGTACTCATAGTTTTCGTCGCCTTCGGCCATCGGTTTATGGACCCGAATGAAGGAATTATTTAATGGCACTTTCTCCCCGTTTTTCCAAAGGTGAGTGGGATAAAAGTTGTGAGATTGTTTCTGACAAAGTAAGCCGTAAAAGAAGTCAAAACCCTGTTGATTGGGATTGCCAGTGGTATTGGCCATACCCATTCCCCATTTTCCTACGGCCCCTGTTTTGTAGCCAGCCTGTTGAAAGAGGTGCCCCAGCGTAAAAGCACCTTCGTTGAGGGGCATTTGCCCGCCTTCTTTATCGTCTTCAAAACCGCCCAGTTCGTAATTTCCGCGAATGTACGTATGTCCAGTATGACGGCCCGTCATGAGACCGCAGCGAGAGGGGGCACAAACGGGAGCGGATGAATAATGTTGGGTAAAACGCATCCCCCCTGCCGCTAGGCGGTCGAGGTTGGGTGTTTTAATTTTTTTTTGTCCATAACAGCCCAATTCACCATACCCCAAATCATCGGCGAAGATGTAGATGACATTGGGTTTGGGGCTTGATTTTTGGGCAAACAGTAAAGTATAACATAAAAATATGGGTAGGAATAGTAGTCGTTGCATAAGGATATTTTAGTTTAACCGTTGGGAGTAAGTATGTTTTTACCCCCGACGGTTATAAAACAAAAATGGGGGGAGATACTACTTTTTGTTGGGCTAAAATTACCAATCTGCGTTTTGGGTGAGCTCTGGATTAAGTTCACACTCTTTTTGTGGAATGGGGCACAAATAATGTTTGACCGGGTCAAAAACTCGCGTAAAAGATGCAATCTGAATGGTCTTCAGCTGGGTACCGTCTACGTAAGTCATGCCGTAAACATCGCCAACCATCACTTTTTCAGCGATTCTCCAACGACGAATATCGTACAGCCGCAGCCTTTCAAAGGCCAATTCTAACGTATGCTCTTTACGTACCGCTTCGCGAAGTTGTGCTTAGCTCAGGCCAGTTTCTAACGCTGGAAGTTTGACATCCGCCCGTTGACGAACTTGGTTGATGGCATCGTACACACTCGCGTCGATTTGATTCCGTTCAATTTTTGCTTTGGCCTAGCCCTCAGCATGTACCCGAAATTTGGTATGATCGGCGGTGTGTTTGACTGAAAAGAAAGCCTCTCCTTTTAGCCACACTTCACGGATGGGCTGCTGGCTGAAATTCGGAGAAAAAGTAATGGAAGAATTGGTACTCAGGTTTACATTGGCAGTGGCGTTTGCCAAATTTATAAAGCAACTGAACATAGGCGTCCTACAATTCACCCAAGCGTAGCTGTCACCGGCTTTTAGCCGTACCCATGCCGTAGCGGTTATTTTTGAGTGTTGTTCAGCGTGCATCTGGGGAACAGCTTACGAAAGATTGTACTATTCTTAGGAAATAAAAATAGAATATATAAACAATAGATTAAATTAGTTTTTAAAAATTTTATAATATTGCTAAAAAAGTACAAAATCTAAATAAATAAAAAATAACAAGGCGGCCGTTTGGTGAACGGCCGCCTTAGGGGGATGAATGGTTAAATACTTTTATTTTAAGCCCAATAAGAATCCAATCGTAAAGTTGGCATCCCAGTCAAAAACGAATTGCTTACAACCAGTAGCGTCGGCGATGGCCTTATAAATGTTTCCGCCTGCCTTAGCCTTGGCTTTGTCGAGTTTATAGGCTTCGGGTGCTTTCAAAACGGTATATCTTTCTTTGCCATTTCGTACTTCTTTGGCCAAGTCGTAAGGAACGCCCCCGATGATAAAACAGATTTCTCTTTTGGAAGTAGGAACTTGTTTTGCCTTAGCGCCCACTTCATCATAAACGGCATCGTCGCTAGTGCCTTTTTCGTAATATTTAGCTCCAGAAGCTTCTAAACTTTTAATGCCCGAGTCAGTTGTCCACGCAATTTTGGTATTGCCCGAGCCGATGTCGACAAAGAAGCCGCGACCGCTAAATGACTGCGGCAGGGCGCATCTTAGGCCCAAGTTACCTTCCTGTTCGGCGGTTACGGTATTGACCATGTATCCCATATCTTTCAATACTTTGATGATTTTTTGGGTTACATCGGCTTTTACTGCTCCAGAGCTTACCACGAAGTGAATGTCTTTGCCGCTCACACCGTGGTCAATCATGTTGCCGATATATTTCTTTAGACCTACCCGGATGTCGTAATCAGAGGCCATATTTTCGATGACCATGCTGTTGCCAAATTCAGCTTTTTCGAGCCTCCAGTTTTTGTCTTTGTCGATATTGACCACAAACGAATTGAAACCGCTGGCGCCCAATTCGACGACTCCTTTCAGTTTGCCGTCAACGGGTTCAGGGGCAGTGTACGAAAAAGCGGAGGTTTCCGAAGCAGCCGTTGATGATTCGCTGCTTGCGGTGTTGTCGTCAGAGGCCACATTTTCATTGGCGGCACTTGCGGGCCCTCCTTCGGGAGTTGTGGAGTTGATGGAGGTTTCATTTGTTGCTTTATTGGGATCGGGTCCAAAGAAATAATACCCCGCCCCAAGCGCCCCTGCGATTAGCAGAATCAAGGCTATTTTTCCTGCTCCTGTAAGATTCATAGTGTTTGATTGGTTTTGTTTTAGGTAAAAATAAGTGGTTAATGACTAAGAGATATATTGTTTGATGCCGTTTTCGATGAGCGCAATTTCGTTGGCTACACCCTCTTTGGCGGTTATCGTTGCCTGAATTTTTTGTTCAATTTCGACAAATTTATCATTGAATTTACCCTCGATACCGTTCAATGCCGTTAGTTTCTCGGCTTGGGCTTTTTCCAAATCGGCGATTTGTTGCTTCAATTTACCGAGTTGCTGCTCAATATTGGCTACTTCGTTGTTAAGCTGTTTTTGTTCATTGCTTTTTTCGGCGTTGAGGGCTGATTTTTTTTGCTCGCCCGCACTGACCGTTGCTTCAAAAGCCTTTTGGAGTTCGCTTTTATAAAAGTTGGCCGACTCCAACAAAAACTGTTGGTTACAGTTGGGGTTCAACAGTTTAGCACCTTCATAAGCAGTTTTAAAATGCTCCACCGATGGGTTTGTACTGGTACGGAGCAACATCAACGAAAATTCGTAGAAATCAAAACCCGGCTGATTCTTTTCTTCCAATATTTTCCGAAAACGATTCCGTAAATCATCCACAAAATCGCTCGAAGCAGGGGGTGTTGAAGCCAAGGTGCTTGTGCTCGTCGCAGGGGCGGTCGTTTTGCTTGTCGACGTAGTGGGTTGCGCAGGAGCGGGCGTTGACGCTGGTTTTTCTTCCGTTTTTGTTTCGTCAATGACCACAAAAATGCCCGCTAAATCGCGTAGCCATCCACCCATTTTACTTTTTTGAGGTTCTTCTGCCACAGTTGTGTATGTTTGAAAAGTTAAGAATTGGAGTGTATGTTGCGGAAAGTTATAAAAACCCCCGTAAACATAGTGTAAAGGTAGAGAAGAAATTATTTGCTGGTACGGTAGGACTAGAAGAGCGGTTTAAAATGAGGCCCACCAAGGAGAATTTTAGGATGAGCTGCCTTTTAAGTACTTTGAATTAAGATGTATTCTTTTTAGCCTGATTAAGACTGTTGCTAAACCATGATTAAATTAAACAAACTCGTTTACGCTTTCGGCGTACTTGTGCTTTTTTCTAAAATTGCGTTGGGCCAAGGGGTACCGCCCAATGTCATCATCATCTACGCCGACGATTTGGGTTACGGTGATGTAAGTTGCTACGGAGCCAAAAAAGTAGCTACACCCAATATTGATAAACTAGCCAAATCAGGCATACGCTTTACCAATGCCCATACGACTTCAGCTACCTGCACGCCGTCGCGCTACTCAATGCTGACGGGCGAATACGCGTGGCGCAAGCCGGGCACGGGCGTAGCCACGGGCGATGCCGCCGCGCTGATTCTGCCCGGACGCAGTACGTTGCCGCTGGTTTTTCAGAAGGCAGGCTACAAAACGGGCGTGGTAGGTAAGTGGCATTTGGGCCTCGGGCCGCAGGGCGGGCCCGATTGGAATGGCGAAATCAAACCGAGCCCGTTGGATATTGGCTTTGATGAGTCGTTTATCATGGCTGCTACTGGCGACCGCGTGCCGTGTGTCTACGTCGAAAACCGCCGGGTGGTAAATCTTGACCCTGCCGACCCAATCAAGGTAAGTTTTAAGGAACCCATCGGCAATGAACCCACCGGGCGCGCCAATCCTGAATTACTGAAAATGAAACATTCGCACGGCCATGATTTTACGATTATCAACGGCATCGGTCGCATTGGCTACATGACGGGTGGAAAATCAGCGCGGTGGAAAGATGAAGACATGGCCGATATTTTTACCGAAAAAGCGGTTTCGTTCATCGAAAAACACCAAGCCGAGCCTTTCTTTTTGTACTTTTCTACCCAAGATATTCACGTACCGCGCGTGCCGCACGAGCGTTTTACTGGCAAAAGCGGCATGGGGCCGCGCGGCGACGTTATTTTACAATTGGATTGGACGGTGGGCGAAGTCATGAAAACGTTGGACAAACTAAAGCTGACCAATAACACTCTTGTCATTTTTTCTAGCGATAATGGCCCCGTGGTGGACGATGGCTACCACGACCAAGCCGTAGAGTTACTCAACGGACATACGCCCGCCGGGCCATTGCGGGGTGGCAAATACAGCGCGTTTGACGCGGGTACGCGCGTGCCGTTCATTGTACGTTGGCCAGGACAAGTGAAAGCGGGAGTTTCTAATGCGTTGGTGAGCCAAGTGGATTTATTGGCTTCTTTTGCGTCATTGACGGGTCAAAAATTTGACGCAACCACCGCGCCCGACACCAAAGATTACTTGTCGGCTTTTTTGGGTAAGGACAAGAAGGGGCGTGATTATTTGATAGAACACGCGGGTACTTTTTCTATTATCAAAGGAGACTGGAAATACATTGAGCCGAGCAAAGGCCAAAAAATGAGCGTTCAGACCAATACTGAGCTTGGCAATGACCCGCAGCCGCAGCTGTACAACCTGGCCAAAGACATTGGGGAGAAAAATAATCTGGCTGAGGCTAATTTAGAGAAATTGAAGGAATTACAGGCGCTGCTGAAGGAAGTAAAGGAGAAAAAATAGGCATAACGTACAAAAATCAAACGGCGGGCAAATACCCGCCGTTTGAATAGCTCACAATTATCTATTTTACACTGTTTTTAGTCATTATTGATGATATGACGCTTTTCTTGAGCTAAGAGAAAAACCGTTTTTTTTGATACAATCTTTTAATTTAAAGGGCATTAAAACAAAAACAAGTATAGTGCCACACAAACACCTAATCCTATTAAAGTCCATATCAGACCGCTTTTGCGGCGCTTTTTTAAGAAAAGTAAAAGTAGCAGCCCCGTCACCGAAACCAAGGTCATAAAAATGGCAGACGCATCAATCACCAGCGACCATATTTTTCCCGTGTCGCGTCCTTTATGCAAATCATTTATGACGGCCACCAAACCCATCTTCGTTTCGGTAAGTTGGTACGCCCCCGAGGAACGGTTTATAAAAACATCGGCAGTATATCCTGGCCCCCGAAAGGCAACCGAACATTCGGCCGCATCAATGCGAAAGTCACTCATGACTCCCTTGGGCTGATGCGTGGCTCGCAAGTACTCAACAATGGCCAATTTATTCACCTTTGATGTGTCGATAACGTTTGTCCAACTTGCATTCAACTTGCCTTTGTACTCAGCAGTATGAGAGGCATCGTCAAACCAATCTGCGTGGTTGAGTGTCAAGCCAGTGACGGCAAAAAACAACACCAACGCAAAGCTAAACATAGAAAGATACAAATGAAGCCAACGCGCCAGGGCGGGCATTTGGCGCTGCCAAGCCGCATTTGCGTCGGAAGTTCGCGCTTGGGTATCAACGGTTGCTTCCTTTCTCACGGTAGTCCAAGGCTGCGGCTGCGATCTCGGTGTTTCCATTAAGTGTCATTTGTTTCGGTTTGCCATTAAAATCCATTTCCTGTCGTATCAGTTGGTACGTACCATGCTCACGAGCAGCTTCAATATTACAGTTGATGATAAACGAAACTTTTACTAACACCATGACGCGTGGGGGCATAAACTTTATAGAAGTATTGGGGAGGTTTAGACAAAAACAAGCCGTATATTTTGATGAAATATTGTATATCAAAGCCGATGGCAACCACTCTAAA
>JAIXPV010000461.1 GCA_027486105.1 Runella sp.
ACAGAATGTTTCTTGACGAGCTCATCAAATTGTTCGGGAGTAAAAGAAATTACATTGCCATTTTCAACTGACTTAATACCAGCTTTAATTTTTTCAAGTAAATAGGGATTAGCCATAATGGCTTCGGTTTCGTCCGTTTCGTTTTCCTCAATTTCAATTTTGATTTTAAACGAACCAGTACGACGGGCAAACTGAGACTTGATGCGACGAAAAAGCCGGTAGTCAAATTCATCCTCGGTCAATTGATACGTAACAGTCATATCGCTTATTTTTTTTAACAAAACTAACAAAAACCTTTCATTCTAAATAAAAGACCCATGAAATACCTCCTCGTATCCTCATTGATTCTATCATTAAGTCTTTTCGGTTTTTCAACAATAATCAACCGCAAAACAACACCCCTTTCCAACGAAAAATTTACGGGCGCAACCCCACGTTTTACGACCGACCACCGTGGCAATCCAGTGTTGAGTTGGGTCGAGAAAGACGGCGAAAAAGCCCTTTTTTACTTCGCCATTTCAGAAAATGGCGGACAAACCTTTGGCAAAAAAATCAAAATCAACGCCCCCACCGAATTAACGGTGCACGCCGAAGGAATGCCGCGCGTCGCCTTCAAAGCAGATGGCAGTATCTGGGCTACGTTTGAAATCAAAAACCCGACCAAAGATGCGCCGCGTGCGTCGGATTTGATGTACGTTACCTCTACCGACAACGGCAACACATGGTCGCCCCCGAAAGCCATTCACAAAGATACCACGCCCGGCAAAGGACATTCATTCAGCGACATGGTTCGTTTGCCCAACGGTCAACTGGGCTTCGTGTGGTTGGACGAAAAAATGGGCAAGTACGAAGGCCGCAGCGTAAAATTTACGCAAACATTACCCAATGGCGGTTTTTCGGAAGAAGTCGTGGTCGACTCCAACGCCTGCCAATGTTGCCGTACGGTACTATTTGTTGACGCCGACAAAAACATTCACCTCTCCTACCGCGACCTGCTCGCCGACGACACCCGCGACATGAGCCACGCCGTTTCAACCGACGGTGGCAAAACCTTTACCCAACCCCAATTGGTGTACAAAGACCGCTGGAAAATCAACGCCTGCCCACACACGGGCCCAAGCATGGCGCAAGCAGGCAACGATTTCTTTGTCACGTGGTTCAGCGGTAAGTCTGAAACCCACGAAGCAGGTGTCAGAATTGTTAAGTTGGGCGAAGAAAAACTCTTTTCCTCCCACCTAACGGTTCGCGCCAAGCACCCCCAAATTGCCAACTTCAACAGTAATATAGCCGTGGTTTGGGATGAATCAGTGGAGAAAGGCGGTGAATATTTCACCAAAATTGCCCTGAGAATCATTGACCAAAACGGGAAAGAAACCACCACTTTCCTCACCGCCGACCACGAAAATGCTTCCTATCCCGTGCTGTTGCCTACGCCTAACGGCTTATTGTTAGCCTACGAATGGCAGGCCAAAAGCGCAGAAAAGGCCGTCATTGTGTCGCAGTTGGTGGGGGATTTGTAGGGATTGCAAAAAATGAAAGCCAAAGGTCTTGAGCCAGAAACCGTTGAAGAAATGACGGAGCTTCCCACAGAGAGTGTAAATTACCTTTGAAACAAAATAGCCCTGCCACGCGGCAGGGCTAACGCTTTTGGGTGAAGCCTTTTAGGGTGATTAGAAATAAAATGAGGAGCACTCAATATCGTTTCATAGTGGTTATATTTGCTAAAAATTGAATCATTATTTGAATGAATAAACCTCATTATCAGTATCAAACATCAGCCGACGGACAGTATTATTTTTTTTTATGTATTGGCAAAAACACGATTCCAAAGGTAGTTGGATATATACTGCGAGATGAGGCATCGCAATTGGTTGAACTGGTTTTTGGTGATTTGATTGATGACCAACGCATTGATGTTATGGCGGTGAGCGATAACCAAGATTTGGCATTGGTCATTACAACCGTGATTGGTACGTTGGCCGACTACCTCGAACGTTTTCCTGAAAAAACTGTTTATTTTCAAGGAAGTACACCCAGCCGAACTCGTTTGTACAGAGCGGCCATTGCCAAAAGTCTCAGCCAAATTGAGCATTTGTACGAAGTTTTTGGGATATTGCCCAACGACCAACTTGAAATATTTAATAAAGGCCATCATTATCAAGCATATATTATCAGAAAAAAATATGAAATCTAACACTGCAACCGCCTCAAAACAGCCCACTTTCGATGTGGAAAAGCTCCCTACTTTGTTTAAAGATAGCCCCTCGGTACAAAAACTGCTGAAAGAAAGCGACACCCTTTTGGCTAAACTCAAACTCCCCCCTCGACCTACGGCTCAGTAGAGAGAATTTATAATCATTTGATAGCAAATGACTTATCAACTATGAAAACCTTACCCAAAAAAACAACTGCCAAAAACGGCAAAACTAAAACGGAAATGCCGCACGAGGCTAAATTGCGAAAAGCCAACGAATTGCTGGCAAAAGCCAACTTATCGGGGCTGAAAACTCCCTAACTTAGCCCTCTTTTTTGGGGGCTGCATTTTGCCCCCCGCCCCTACTTTACTGCCATCTCCCCCTTTACCCCATCTTACTCCTACCGCTTTACGCTAAATGGCAAAAAACAAACGCCAAAGATTTTGAACCAGAAACCATTGCAGAAATAGCAAAAACTTCCCACAGAGATTGTGAATAGCCTTTGAACCAACCCAAACAGCCCTGCCGCGCGGCAGGACTGTTGATGCTTGCTTTCTGAAAGTAAATGCTTACCATTCTACCACAAAGCCCTCCAAACCTTGCTCGCTCTCCAAACGCACAATATACTTCTTGCCTTTGACGAATGAGTGGGTATTGGGACTAAATGCCTTACTTTGAAGCAAAACGCCACTTTCTGCGTCCCAAATACTGACATCACTCACCTCTTTTGCAAGGTTCTCGACCAACAATTGTCCGTTTTGCACCTGTACGCTGCCTAATGCCAGCGAGGCGGCGGCGGCAATCTCATCAGCCGCGACGCGCGCCACTGCGGGTACGGTGAGGCAAGTGCCCACGACCAAACTCACGTTGAATAGCGAGACATTTGGATTGACCGTAAACGCCCGCGCTACGATGAGTTTTGGCTCAGATGACGGCGCAATATTCGGCACAATCACTGTACCGTTATAGGCATGAAATGGGCCGGGTAAAAATCCTAAAAGAATGTTATTGCCGCTACTCCCAGTGCACTGATTGACCAATTTTACAAAATCGTTGTTGCCTTCATTGCACTCCGCCAACAGCGCGTGATAATCTATGCTAAAGGCTAAGTAATAGTTGGCATCGGCAAAATTGAAACTGGCGAAATCGTTGATGGTATAAGTTTGGTTGGGGGCTAAGGTGCCACCACCAGCAAACAACGCACTTTTGAAAACATCATTGGCATTGCGAAGCGCATCAGACGAACCAAAAACGCCCAGCGATACGCTGCCCAAGGAGGCATTGACAGAGCCTTGGTTTTTGACCGTAACGGCATAATTTACCCGATTGGGCGCGTATTTGGTGATGTTTACGCCTGTAATAACCAAATCCGGTTGATTGGGACAGGTATTGACGACTACAATTGTAGCACTACCGCTAAATATACCTGCGCCACAACTATTACTGACAGATGTCAAAGTGTAAGTATTCGCAACACCAGTAGTTAATGTTTGAGAAGAAGAATAAGAGATGCCCGAATACCCAGACGAGAGTGTGTAATTAAACGGTGGTGTGCCTGTAAAAGTGATTATTAAATTGGCCGTTTGCCCGCTGTTGATGGTGCCGCCGCCAGAAATTACTGCGGTTGGTATTGATTCTGTCTCAACAGCAACAGTTTGAGAAATGGAGCAACCATTGGCTCCCGAAACCGTATAGACATAGTTTCCTGCCGCTAAATTGCTTCTTGTTGCCCCCGTTATGCCACCTCCCCAAGTCACTGTTAAAGGAGCGACTCCGCCCGTAGGAGTAACTGTAATACTGCCTGTACTTGAACCACAGGAAGTATTGACAACAGAATATTGGGAGTAAATGCTTGGATGTTGATTGACCATAACGTTTCCAATGCCCATACATCCATTGGCATCCGTGACACTTACCCAGTAAGACCCGCTTCCTTTATTAATCGTTTGGGTAGTACTTCCGTCTGACCAATTATAGGAATAGGGGCTTGTTCCCCCACTTGGTGTTACGGTGAGATTAGTGGTTGCGTTTTGGCAAAGGGTAGGAGGAGCATTAAAACTGAGATTTACGGGCGAGGCAGTACTTGGTATATTCACCGACTTTATTTGAGCGCAACCTGTCGCGATATTTGTTACTGTAACTGTATAATTGCCCGAGACTTTATTTGAAACGGAAGACGTGGTTTCTCCTGTATTCCAAGCATAGGAATAGGTTGCGGTTGGAGTAATGTTAAGACTTGCTGAACCATTTGCTTTTGTACAGGTGGCACTTGTTACGGTTTCTGCAATGGAAAATGGGTTTGCCACTACTAAATTAATACTCCCACTCGCTGATGCACCATTATTACCAGTTACCGTATAATCATAGACCCCAATTCCCAAATTCGTTAAAGATGAAGTATTTGTGCCAAAAACTTGCCCATTTTTCTTCCACTGATAAGTGTAAGTTGTTGCTCCAGATGCACTAAGTGAAATAGATCCGTTAGTAATAGCAGTACAACTTGGTTGATTTATCGTAGGAATAATGGTTACAGTTGGGGTTACAGTGCAGGTGATAATATTATTTGCATCACTCCAATCAATGTAACCTCCATCGGGGCTACTTACATAAAACTTCACTGTTTGGCTATTAATGTTTGGTACTGTCCATGCATAAGTATAACTTTTTGGCCAGCTGCCATCCTGATAAAGATTTGTGGCTATAGGAATTTTGGTGACACCATTGTCAGTTGAATAGCCAATTGTTAGAAACCCTCCGTAACCTGTGTACTGAAATTGTAAGGTTATATTTTGTCCGCAAGTAAGCGATTCCTGCAAGTCAGGAAATATCATGTTTACCTGATAGTTTGGCGCATCTTTTATTTTGAAAAAGCCGTCACTTAAAACCCACGGAGAATTATCGTCGTAGCACCATGTTCGAATTCTCATTTTTCCGAATCTTGTGTTTTGACCATAATTATTAAAAACATCATTCCCATCATTATTTGTACACCTATTCCCGAAATTATAAGGCAACCAACTTAAACCGCCATCGGTAGAGAACTCAATGCCAACATCTGAGCCTAAATTAGCCACACTTGAATTCCACCTTATTTCGTTTTGGGGAGGTGCCGATTGAAGAAAGATTTTGTTATTAAAAATGGTACTCCAACTTAAAGTCGGGACATTGGTGGCTTTCAGGTTGATATAAAATGGTGCAGTGGTACAGGTTCCTTCAAAAGTAATATTTGCCTGTGCCTGAAAATTAGTTTCTATATCGGCATTAATATTTACTTCTAAGGTAACACTCTGACTTGGATTAAGACTAGGGTTATTGCATGAAGGACTAAGTTAGCATCTTTGACAAATGGATGTAGCCGAATTATTTTTTGAGATTGATGATCCCCGCCAAGAAGGGAAGTGTTTTCATCAGTTAAGCGAT
>JAIXPV010000440.1 GCA_027486105.1 Runella sp.
AGCCTGAAAAAGTTTTTAATTGTATCATTTTTCTTTCAAATAAGGACAGGTTTTACGACATCTATCAAGATCAAAATCAGACTATTGACAAATCTGAAAGGGTTACAACTTATGAGGAGCTAATTGTTGGTATTAATCAGGTTCTTACGGAATCTGATAAAGCAAACTTTGATGAAGAACGAATAATTAACTATACACACGGGCGAATCCTAATTATTATTGATGATTTTGAGACTTTTGAAAAAGATGATCAGCATAAAATTAATGACTTCATAAAAAAGTTAAAGCCACAAAATCATAAAGTTATAATTACAACAAGAGCTACAATAAGAATAGGAACAGACGATATTATTTTTAATGAATTGAACAATGAAGACACTGTTTTATTCCTGTCAAAGGTATCTTCATGGAACTCACCAGGGATAGATAAAGAAAAATTAAAACAGGAACTCATACCTCATAAGGAAGTTTTACGTCAAATAACTCAGGGGAAGCCTTTGCGTATTTGGCAGTTTGCCGTTATTCAACAACAAGTTGGAGATTTACAAAAAGTTATATCTCACTTTCAAAACGCCAAATCTTCTGCCTTGAATGATTTTTTTTATGGTCGTTATTACGATTACTTTACCCCAGATGCGAAAGATATTTTTGTCGTTATGGGGCAATTGGAATACGAAGACGACTTAATAGCACCTTATGACAAGGTTAAATATGCTGTTATTTGGGCAGAAGATAATGAAGACCGTTTTACAACTGCTATTTCTGAGTTAAAAAAACTTCGAGTTATCGAAGAGATTGATGATAAGCTTTTCAAAATATGGGATAAAGATATTCTGAGAGGAATGAAAGCAACTTTTCAAGATAGGGTAGATTCTGGTTACAAGGGGAAAGTAAATCAAAAAATAAGGCAAGTAAACAAGAAAAATCTATATGATACAGATGAAGCCCTGCTTGCAGCGGCAAAAGAGAATAAAGAATTGAGTAAATCTTTAGATGAAATCAAAGACGGGTTTAGACATATTATCAATCGAGAAACTGCTAACCCTACTATCAAAGTAAAAGCACTTATTGAATTAGTAAACTACTTCCGATTGAATTTAGGAAGTTCCGATTTGGCATACAGAGAACTTCAAAATTATGAAAGAGATTTTGGTAATTCTCCATCATTTATAAAAATATATTCTTTAGTAGCCGTTGAAGAGGGTAAAATCAATAAGTCCGTTGAACTTTTATCGCAATTTTTAACAAGTGAAAACATTCAACAAACACCCAAAGAAGAATACTTAGAGATTTTAGGATTATTCATTACGAGAAAACGAAGTCAACTGAAAAAAGAATTAGAAGATTCTAATGATTTATCGGTAAACCTCAAATTGTCACAAGAAGTAATTCGTAAGTATGGCGAAAAGTTCTTTCATGAAATACGCAATATAAAATTCTCAAATAAAGGTATGAGGGCAAATGCTGAAACAGGGTTAAGGCATTTGGCTGATTTGTGCATACATACAAAAAACTATTCATTAGCTGCTCAAATATGTGACTATGGAGTTAATAATTCAGAACAACATTTCAGAGCACAATTTTCTAAATTACTTAAAGAAATACCAGTAAATAATAATCTAACTGTTGAACAAAAAACATTATCCCAATCAACTCTGGCAGACTTACTACCTAAAGGTGTTATAGATAAACTTCAAGTAAACCCTCCTCAACCTGAAAAACTATCAGGTTTGAAAATATTAGGAAAAATTGAAGTGCCAGATACTTCAAAGGCAGCCTCAGTAGCCAAGGCTCAAACACCTGCTAAGATTGAACCACAAGAAGGGAAAGAGTATATGGGTAAGATTAAAAAAATACATTTTGAAGTTGGTTTTATCGGGAGTAATTTAGACCAAGATTTAGCTTTCCACAAAAGTAGGGTCAATCCCCAACATGAATTTGAAAACTTGAAACAAGACAAAGATGTAATGTTCAAAGTGTATTTTGAGAAAGGGAAACCTTCTTTAGATAAACATGGCAACTACAAAGCCTCAGAAGTACGTTTAGTTTCAAAATAAGCTATCCCCAAATTTACCATACACCCACTCCTCACTAACCACCTCCCCGCCCTCAGGCAGGTTTTCCGTGAAAACAGCGTCAAAAAGGCGTATGTAGTTGGGTCGGTATGCACCGATGCGTTTGGGGAAGATAGCGATGTGGATATTCTAATAGATTTTGAAGAGAATCTCGGCCCTATTACTTTACTTATGGTGAGAATTACTTCAAGATTGTGACAGCCATTGAAACTATTTTGGGTAGAACGGTAGATTTAGTGACGGCCCATACGCCTAGAAATCCCTATTTCATTAAGGTAATGAACCAAACCAAAACCCTCATTCATGAGTGATAAGATAGACAAATACCTCTCCCACACCAACCGCCAAGTCGATACCGCTTACATGAGGGCAGTGTCTACGGCCAAGGGCGGTACGCGGTACTACATCACCAAAGACCCAAAAGCAGCGGATTTGCTGGAAGAAATGCCGAGCGGGTTTGAGTTTTACGAATATAAATTACCCTACGTATTTGATTTGGCTCCTAAAGGTTTGAACGAGCAACCGTTTGTTCAACTCTAATTCCAAACAAAATGCTTACTCCCCCAGAAATCTATCCTCAAATTAATTTCAGAATTCTCACTCCTCTCGCTTCCAACGTGCATACAGGCGGTAGGGTGGCCCTTGGATAGCGGCTACGAGATTGTCTCTAAACTTGACGGTGAATCTACCAAACGGCACTTGGGTAACAATCTTTGGGTTGGATTTGAAATGCATGGCAGGGTAATAAAGTTCTACGCTATCGCGGGTGATGCGCAGGTTGTAGGGGTTAAAAACCAGCGAAGTACGCCAGTCTTCGGCTTGCTTCAGGCCCATTTCTCGGTGGTCGCCAATACCCAATTGCGCCACTTTTTTACGTAAAAATGGTGATTCTTTGAAATAATCGGCTGATAGTTCGACAGCTTCTCCGTTGCCATAAACACAATTCCACAATGCTTGGGAGGCTTCCGGGTACAGTGGGTAAGCCAACATAGCCCCACCCACCGTAAAGCCATGCAACACCAAGCGGTCAAACCAATTGAGGGCATTTTGGTCAGCACGTAGTGCCATTTGGGAGAGATAGCCATTCAGTACCAACTCAGTAGAGGACCGAAGTCGTTTGGAAAAAGGATCGTTGAGGGTAGTAAGGCTCAAAACAAGAAGGCTGGCTGTCAATCCGATAACAACCAAAAATTTCAAGGCAACTGATTTAATCATGACTCGTCCTGCTGTTTTTTGGGAAACGACATGTCAGCTCGCTTTATTGTCAATTCACAAAGCATTTAGGCGGCCTTGGCATTTGTAGATAATTTAGCCCCAAAAGCTACGATCTGCCCATTATCGGCCTTAAGATTTATCCCATTCATACACCCCTTTCAAATCCATGATATAATTGTCTATATCAGTATTCGAAGTTGAATAGCGATTTTAAGCCATCTCCATAGCCACCTCTGGCACTGTATTTGCAACTTTGATTCAGCAGTCAAGTACAATTTTTGGAATATTGACGTTACTTTTGTACCTGTATTTCATTACGTTGTTTTACAACTCCACTTTGTATGGGTGGTTGATTGATTTTGAATTGTGGACAAAGTAACAATGCCCTTGAAAAATCTTCTATTTCTCCTTTTGGTCAGTTTTTCTCTTTTCGCTCAACCTAAGCGCGAATTTAGGGGGGTGTGGATTGCCAATGTCGGAAACGTGGACTGGCCTTCTACCAAAGGGCTTTCTGCTGCCCGGCAGCAACAAGAACTGATTGATTTGCTAGATATGATTCAACGACGCGGACTCAACGCCGTGTTTTTTCAGATACGCAATGCCTGTGATGCAGTTTACGAAAGCAAACTAGAACCTTGGTCAGAATGGCTTACGGGACAACAGGGACAATCGCCTGGCTACGACCCACTGGCGTTTATGATACAAGAATGCCGCAAACGCAATCTCGAAATCCACGCGTGGATGAACCCCTACCGCGCCGTAACGGATGTTCGTACCGCGTCGCTCGCCCCAAATCACGTTGCCAAAGTCCGCCCTGATGTACTGCTATCTTATGGGCCCCTACGGATTCTGGACCCAGGCCGCCCCGAAGTACGCTCGTTTGTGACCCGTGTGGTCATGGACGTAGTACGCCGCTACGACGTAGACGGCATTCATTTCGATGATTATTTTTATCCTTACCCCCAAACTGGCATCACACTCAACGACAACGCTACTTTTGCCGAGCACCATCGTGGGTTTACCAACCGCGCCGATTGGCGTCGCGATAATGTTAACCTGCTCATTGAGGCCGTCGCCGACAGTCTGAGAAGAGTAAAGCCTTGGGTCAAATTTGGGGTATCTCCTTTTGGTATTTGGAAAAACCGCAGCAGCTCGGCAGAAGGCTCAAACTCTCGCGGTTTTGAAGCTTATTCGGGAAATTTTGCCGATGCCCGCAAATGGATACAAGAAGGCTGGGTAGACTACATAGCCCCGCAGGTATATTGGAGCATGGGCAACGGGTCGGCCAATTATACGCATTTGGTACCTTGGTGGAGCGAAAATGTATCGGAGCAACACCTTTACATCGGTCACGGAGTGTATAAAGTCAACAGTGATGCCAACTGGCGTAGACCGATGGAAGTTTCCAATCAAATACGCTATAACCGAACCTTTGCCAATGTGCACGGAAGTATTCTTTTCAGCGCCAAAACCCTTCGCAACAACCCCAATCAGGTGTGTGATATCCTCTGTCAGGAAGTATATCAATCTCCAGCACTTGTGCCAGCCATGCCTTGGAAAAACACTACCCCTCCGCCAGCCGCCGAGGAGCTTGATGCACAACTGAATGATAACAATACCGTTACGCTGACGTGGTCTTATCCTCACACGCCCACGTCGGAGCGCGACAAAGCGCGTTATTTTGTGGTGTATCGCAGCATCAACAAAGCCTCCATCGACCTCCGAACGGGGCTATCCATTCGCGCCATTGTGGTAAACGAAGCAGGAAAAAATACATTTACTTTTAACGACACTCAAGTAAGCCCGGGCACCAAATACAACTACACCATTAGTGCGTTTAACCGACTTCATAATGAAAGTAAGCCAACCGATGTGGTAAGTATCTCTACCGCACAACGGGCGGTAGAAGTGGTGGAAGAGGCCCCCAAGCCTATTTTGCCGTTGGCTTCGCAATTACAAGCACCCATTACTCCTCATGAAGAGCCTACGGAAGCCGTAGCGGCCGCCGAAGAAGAGAAAGAAGAAGCCGAGCCAGAAGTTGCTGAAATACCCGTCACCGAATCAGATGAGTTGTTAGAGGTCTTCCCAAATCCCTTCAACCAACAAATAGATATTCGGTACCGACTCACCGAAGCCACCGAGGTGTCGCTTTATGTGTACGATTCGCACGGCACACGCGTGGGCGCCTTGGTCGTAAACAAACCCCAGGAAGTGGGTACGTATTCCGTCAAATTCAATGGGCAATTCTTGAGCGAAGGCGCGTATTATGCGCGCCTGATGGCGGGTCCCGTACAAAAAACCGTTAAGATGGTTTTGAAACGTTAGGAAGTATTAACAAAATAAGGGCACGAATCATGCCCCTTTCTTCGTTGATAGCCCACAAACAAATTATATTACAACCATGAAACGATTCGTATTAAGTGCCTTGTTGTTTGCTGCAAGTGCCGCTACTTTTGCCCAAACTACTACAGCCGTGGAAAAAGACCCCATCAAAAAAATCGAAGTTACGGGCACCGCCGAATTGGAGGTCGTCCCCGACGAACTGTATTTTACCATTTCGTTGAAGGAATATTTCAAAGATGAAAAAAACCAAAAAGACAAAGTTGTTCTTGAAACCCTTGAAAAACAACTCATTGAGGCGGTAAAAAACGCTGGCTTGCCCAAAGAAAACCTTAGCATCAGCGGCGTAACAGGTTATCGTGAATGGACAGGCAAGAAAAAGCCTCAACATTTTCTGGCAGGAAAGCAGTTTCAACTCAAACTTTCAAATGCCAATAACATCAATGAACTAATGTCCAAAGTGGACGACCGAGGCGTAGAATACGTCAACATGAGCCGCGTGGAGCACTCCAAAAAAGAGGAATTTCGTCGGCAAGTCAAAGTCAATGCGCTCAAAGCTGCCAAAGAAAAAGCGGGTTATTTGCTTGAATCTATCGGTGAGAAATTGGGTGAAGTACTCGAAATCCACGAAGTGGAAGAAGGCAGCGTATATCCAATGTACAAACAGGCGCAATACAACGTGCGCATGATGGCCGCCGATGCAGCACCCGAAGGAGGCGAAGCCCTCGAATACCAAAAAATCAAGTATAGCTATCGCATGAACGCCACGTTCAGAATCAAATAGCCATATTCCCGTCACGCAAAGACGCAGGTGTGCTTTGTACCTCTGCATCTTTGCGTGACTAAGTTATTTCTTTCTTCTCACATCCAGCCCGTACCCTTTCAGGATACTCCGCGCCAGAGCGGATTTATGTACTTCGTCGGCACCGTCGTAAATACGGGCGGCTCGCTCGTGGGCGTACCAATACGATAGTAGAATATCGCTGGTCATGCCCAACCCACCATGGGTTTGAATGGAGCGGTCAATGACACGCAACATCATATTAGCCGTAAAAAACTTAATCATCGAAATCTCATCCCGCACCGACCCCGCGCCAAATTGGTCGATGTTGTGCGCTGTGCGCAATACCAGCAGCCGAGCTGCGTCTATCTCTGCCCGACTTTCGGCAATGAATCCCTGAATAAATTGCGTGTCGCCCAACACTTTTCCTTCTTCCAGCTCACGGCTCACGGCGTAGCGGCACATCAAGTCAAAGCTTCGCTCCGCAATTCCGATAAACCGCATACAGTGATGAATCCGTCCTGGGCCGAGGCGTTCTTGCGCCAACAGAAAACCTGCCCCTTCGGTACCAATAAGGTTCGCCTGGGGTACGCGCACGTTTTCGTACAGCATCTCCGCATGACTCGCCCAGCTATCTCCAGCATGGCCCATAATGGGAATGTTTCGAACCAATTTCACGCCCGGCGTTTCCATCGGCACCAAAATCTGGCTGGCGCGTTTATGCGGAGCCGCTTCTGGATTGGTCACGGCCATGACCACGGCAAACGTCGCACCGTCGGCCGAACTGGTAAACCATTTATGCCCATTGATTACATAATCGTCACCATCTTTCACGGCTGTTGTGCCCATCCGAATAGGATTAGAACCCGCAAATTCAGGCTCGGTCATGCTGAAACAGCTCCGAATTTCGCCATTCATGAGTGGCTTTAAATAGCGCTCTTTGAGTTGTTGGGGCGCGTACTTGTGCATGAGTTCGGTATTGCCAATGTCGGGGGCTTGCGTGTTAAACACAAAATGCCCAAACGGTGAACTTGCCAGCACTTCACTGATTTGTCCAAATTCACACAGCGTCAGGTTGAGGCCACCATCCTCTTCGGGCAAGTGCAATCCCCAAAGCCCTGCTTTTTTGACGAGTTGTCGTTTGTGCTGCAAAATAGGCTCTACCTGCGAAAACTCATGGGCGAGGTATTCAGGAGTTTCGAGCGGATACAGCTCATTTTCAATAAATGCTTTGATTTTTGGCAATAACTCCCGAGTACGGTCGGTGGCAAAGATTGGTTCCATTGAGTTGGCTAAGGTTTATTATGCACGCAGAATGACTCCCCAAATATAAAAAATAAAGCTTTACGGATGATGGGTTATTTGTCAGCCCAATAATTCAATTCCTGCAAAATTATTGGCAACAAAATCAACTATTTGCCCTAATTTTGACCACGAATTATTGTTTTTCCTCATGCTTATTTCTCTTCAAAACGCCTTTGTACGTCGTTACGACTCCGTGATACTTTCGGAGTTGGATTTCCAAATTCTCCCCGGCGAACAATGGGCCATTGTCGGCGAAAATGGCAGCGGTAAAACTACTTTATTGGAAGTATTGGCGGGAAAATGGCCCGTATGGCGAGGGAAACTTGCTCATTCGTACGGAAATTTACTGCTTTCAAAAGTCGCCGAACTGGTTCCGTCTGATTATTCCTTTAATCGAATTGTAGCCTCAGCGGCGCAGTATTATCAACAGCGTTTCCACAGCTTTGAAGCAGAAATAGCGCCTACCGTACGGGAAGTATTGATAAATCAACTCAAACCCGTCGGTACGGTAGATGAGCATTCGGTACAATTACCTGATTCGACTGTTTCGGAAGAAGAATTACTAAAAACCTCCCGTCTGCTTTCCATTGAGCACCTACTCGACCGCCCTTTTGTCACGCTTTCCAACGGCGAAACCCGTCGGATGATGCTTACGCGGTCATTGCTCAAAAAACCTAAACTGTTGTTGTTAGACAATCCTTTTGCGGGCTTGGATGTACATTCGCGCGATGTCTTGCGCAATGCACTAAAGCAATTAAAAGACCAAGGGATATTGGTGATTCTAGTAACGTCCTCGGTCGAAATTCCTGAAAGCGTGACGAATGTATTGGAATTGAAAGAAGGAAAAATAGCAGGAGTGACTTCGGGCGGTGCCGCACGTGAGTATGCATCCAAAACAAACTTTGGCATGGATGTGCCAGTAGAACATAAACTTCTACACGGTGATAAAGCAGCAAATGCCGTACATCAAGACTTTGAATTGGCGGTCAATCTGCGAAATATCAACGTGACATACGGGAGCAAAAAAGTATTGAATAACGTAAACTGGAAAATCACAAAAGGAGAAAAGTGGGCTTTGGTAGGCCCTAATGGTTCGGGAAAATCTACCCTGCTGAGCCTCCTTACAGCCGACAATCCTCAGCGTTTTGCCAACGACTACGACCTTTTTGACGTAAAACGTGGTGGTGCTTCGATGTGGGATGTAAAGAGCAAAATAGGCCACGTTTCGCCCGAACTACATTTGTATTTTCCGCAAGAAACCACCGTTTTTAAAGCTATTGCGTCTGGCTTCTTTGACGCAACGGGGGTTTATTTCCGAAAATTGACCGAGGAACAAATTCAGCGCACGCATGTGGTGGCCAAATGGCTAAATGTAGACGCATTTGTCGAAAAACCGTTTAAAAATATTTCAAAAGGGCAACAACGACTGGTGCTTTTGGCCCGGGCTTTGGTCAAAAACCCTCCGCTTTTGATTTTGGACGAGCCCTGTCAGGGATTGGATTTTGCGGCATTCGAACATTTCAAAGAAGTCGTTGACGTCATTTGTGATACGCCAGAGCGCACACTCATCTACGTATCGCATTATACTCACGAAATTCCGAGCTGCGTTACACAAACGTTGCGTTTGGAAGAAGGAAAAGTTATCTAAGCTGGAATATTATTGACTACTTTCTACCGAGCGATTGGTCCGAAATACCCGAGGCGCTTGCCCCTTAAGCGCATTTACCAAAAAGAGCTGATAGGTTCCTGGTTCAAGAAAACATGCTGGAATCTCGCCATCGAAACCCTGCCTAAAATACTGCTGTTGGGTCAAGAACTGAACCGGATTGGTTTTAATGGCTGTGGCCGAAATAAAGTAGAGGCGTCGATTACTTTTCAACATCCATAACCAAGCCTCTCCTTGAATCAGTTCAAACCTGAGCGTGTCGGTTTTTACGGTTGCTACGCGCCTACAGCGAGCGGTATCTTCCGAAACAGTTTCCCATTCTAGCGTCGTTGGAATAAAAGGCTGCAATGAATCCGTTTTTAACATTGTAATATCCACCAATGGGGAGTCCATTTGACAAACTATATTTTGGGACTGCGAAGTTTGATAGATTTCGGGCAAACCGTTTTGGGCTTTCCAGTTTAGGTACAGCAGGTTATTGTATTGCATGTTGTAAGTATCTGCCCAAAATTTTTGATACTCCATGTAACGGTAGCCCCAATCACGGTAATAAGATAATCCCCAAACACCTATACTGACCCCTAAAAAAAACAGAAAAAGCCGATGAAGAATGACTTTGTTATTTTGTAATTGAATGAGCAAAATAAGGTACCCAATCCCCAAAAGCAAGGCAGAATAATGCCGATAACGCCCCAACAAGGCAGCATCAGCCCCCACTGGCTCAGTACGTAAAAGGGCCACAGCCGCCGCTGTCAGCAAGGCAAAAAGCGCATAAGCAGTTAACTTAAATGTCGGAAAACTCCAATAACGCGATTGCTGAAGGGCTTTGAGATTGGTTAAAAACAAAACCACCACCATCCCAGCTCCCAAGCTAGCAGCTATCCATTTAAAACTCCCCGAAATAAAATCTCCGTAGCCGCCAATAAACAGGCAAATCCCCAAAAACCACTGTGCAGGGTTGGTTTGAATACCGTATGTAGCATCGGGCACACCCAGAGATTTTGCCCACCAATAACCTCCTAAAAAAACAATACCCAAAAGGGACCACATCGCCATTCGTGCTAGAGATGCCCGCTGCACGATTAAGACTCCCAAGCCAATAACTATACTCAATAGCCCGTTTCCGTTGGAGAAAGTCGCTCCTGCGGCACAAAGAAACGCCAATGCAAAATGCCAACGACTCAGCTTTTGCTCATTATTGACCAACAGATGGATAGATTCAAAGGCTAGCCAAATCACCACCATGTTTGACCATACAGCCATGGGCCACAGTGCAGTTTCGGCAAATTGGAGCTGAAACAGGATAAAAAGAACGGGCAAAAAGTACAAGGAAGGTATCTGGGTATTTGTCAAACTTCTATAAAGCAACCACGCCACCCGAACCCAACAAAGATTACCGACCACAACCATGGTTTTGAGATTGACACAACCGCTGGTTATCACCTGTAAATAAGCAATCATTTTAGCAGGTAATATGAC
>JAIXPV010000106.1 GCA_027486105.1 Runella sp.
AGGCTTGCAACCCGAAGCCTTCGATGTACAGCGAATCGGTCCCGACTTCGGCGGTTTTGCCGACAACGACCTCTACCACGACGACCCAACGGGAGCCAATCACGACCTGTTTGGAGAAGGTTTGCGCAAGTCACTGTTCAATTACATGCACGGCGTGGGGTTTGATATTCCGCTTAATAAATGGTTTCCGTTCAAAGTGCCTTCCACGACCATTCCGCCCAATTATATTCAAAATCAAATTACTCAATACGAAGATTCGGTTCGTAAAAATGCCTTCGTTGTTTGGTTAGGAAACCTACCTTCATTGGCCCATTTTGAGGTAAGACAAGGTAAAAAAACGGTGCAGATGGCCGAACTACATTTTTACCACAAAAAACATAATTTGGTGCTTGAGGTACCCGCGTCAATGGGCGATTTTTGGATGGAAATATTCCCAAAAATTGCGATTAGTAACTTCGATAAGCCATTCTTTTATCAACAATTACAAAGCGATTTTGAAACTAAATCCTTCGGGAGTTTCAACGCTTTTTGCAAGACAACAGCCTGGAAGCAATTGCGCGAGAATGGGCTGTTAATTCTATAATTCGTTCTCGCTACTCACTCCTGACGTCTGTCCCTCACGCCAATTTTAAGCCAACCACCAAGCCCCACATCAATAAAAAGCTGATTAACAACGAGATATTCACCAACACACCCGCAATACGCGAGTCGTAATTAAGCTCGTCGGCAAAGGGAAGAATGGTCATACCAATCGGAAGAATAACACAGACCAACAGCACATTACGGGCAAGCGTAGGCTCGGGAATCAATACGTACAAAAGCAAAATCGCGATAAAACCGCAGGCATAACGAATCGTCAGAACCTTCACCACTGCCCACACCTGACTTCGCTCCAACGAAAAACTCATGTAAATCCCCATGAGCAGCAACACAAGCGGCTTATTGGCTTTGGCCAATACGTCCAAAAAATCATAAGCAACCACTGGCAATTCTATCTTTAAGGCATTGATGGTCAAACCAATAAACATCGCTTGCAACGGTGGCAATTGAATGACTTTTTTCAACACTCTTCCATAATTCACCCTTCCTTCGCCCTTGACCGCAAAATAACTACCTACCGAATAAACCAACCCGAAGGTGATGATGGTGTTGCCGATGTCAAACATCGCCACGTACACCAGCCCTTCGCGCCCCCAAATTCCCTCAATGATAGGAAACGCAAAAAGCCCCACGTTTAGCCCACCACACGACATGGTCAGCACACCCCGCAGCCGATTGGGATAATCCTTAAACCACACCCAGCCCACTAACGTCATAACAACCCCTAAAGCACTGCAAATCAACGGAATAAGAAAAAGCGTAGGTTCAAATTTGATGCGAAGCATACTGACAATCATCAGCGCGGGAAAGGTAGTATGCATCAAAAATTTTGAAATGGATTTGCCATCCTGTTCGGTTACAAAATCAAATTTTTTAATCAAAAAACCCATCGTTGCAATGCCGAGGGTGATTAAGAATACACTGTTGGTTTGATTCATTTGAACGCGGTGGCAAGATTCTTCTACTTTAGAAGTACAAAAGTAATAAAGTGATAACTAGTCTTTCTTAAAACTTTGAAAAGTATAATTTTTTATCATTTTTTCAGAATCACTTTTCTCACCATAAACTCGTTTTACACGGAGCCAATTCTTGATTCTTTACAATCTATTTTTTGTTAAGTACAATTCGGTAACGTTACCGATAACGTTTGCATAAAAATATCGGTCAAAATCATTGACTAGCAACTAAAATAAAGATAAACTCAATCCTTCGGTTGCCAACTCCCTAAAAAGAGCCTGCAACTAGCTCTAACTGAAAAATACAATTTTAACTTTTTATGCATCCTTCATTCGAAAAAGTACTGGTCGCCGACGACGACCTCCCGTGGGAAACCGTCGATGAAAAAATAAAGCGTAAAGTCATGTCATACACCAATGAATTGATGTTGGTGAAAGTTGCGTTTAAACAAGGAGGGATTGGAACAATTCATCAACACCCCCATTTGCAAATCAGCTACGTAGCCAAGGGCGTGTTTGAAGTGACCATCGGTGACCAAACTAGAAACTTAAAAGAGGGTGACGTCTATTTTGTTCCTTCCAACGTATTACACGGAGCCGTTTGCTTGGAAGAAGGCCTATTGATTGATGTTTTCAATCCCATGCGTGAAGATTTTATCTAACTATCAGCTGTAAATTGAATCGTATCTATCCTAATGAAACACCTACTATTTTATTCGTTTATTCTGACCATCAGCCATTCGCTCGTTGCCCAAAAAACGCCTTACTCGGTTCGGATGGCCGAATCGGTAATGAGTTGGCACAAAGATTCCATTACGGTCAAGGAAGGGAAGCCGGCGGGCTGGGATTACGAGCAGGGCTTGATTTATAAAGCCATCGAAAAAGTATGGAACCGCACGGGCAACGGTAAGTATTTTGAGTATGTGGTGCGGGATATAAACCGCTACGTCCAAAAAGACGGGAGCATTCGTACCTATAAATACGATGATTTCAACCTCGACAATATCCCTACGGGACGCGCGCTGTTGACAATCTACCAACAAACCCAGCCCGACAAGGAAAAATACCGCAAAGCCGCCGATTTATTGTGGAAACAAATTGAAAACCAGCCCAAAACCAAAGAAGGCGGGTATTGGCACAAAAAGCGCTACCCCAACCAGATGTGGCTCGACGGGCTGTTTATGGCCGAGCCTTTTTCGGCAGAATACAGCCTAATTTTCAACCATCCTGAGCATTTTAACGACATTGCAAAGCAGTTTGCGCTGATTGAGAAATACGCCGTTGACCCAAAAACAGGCCTCGTTTACCATGCATACGACGAAAGTAAATCCGAAAAATGGGCCGACCCCAAAACGGGCCTCTCGCCGCATTTCTGGAGCCGTGCCATCGGCTGGTATGCCATGGCGTTGGTCGATGTGCTGGATTATTTTCCTGAGACACACCCCGAGCGTGCCAATCTGGTCAAATACCTGCAACGTTTAGCACCCGGGCTTGTCAAGTATCAAGATGCCAAGTCGGGCGTGTGGTATCAGATGACCACCCAAGGTACGCGCAAAGGCAATTATTTTGAAGCCTCCGCTTCGTGCATGTTTGTGTATGCGTTGGCCAAAGGCGTACGCATGGGATATTTGCCCCAGACCTATTTACCCGCCGCCCAAAAAGGCTACGCAGGCATCCTCAAAGAATTTGTGGAAGAAGGCCCCAACGGTACGCTCAACCTCAACAAAACAGTGAGCGTGGGCGGCCTCGGTGGCACACCTTACCGCGACGGGAGCTATGAATACTACCTCAGCGAGCCCATTCGTAAAAATGACCTGAAAGGCGTAGGCCCGTTCATCTTTGCCAGCGTCGAAATGGAAATTGCCGCCGAAAATAGCCTTGGTAAAGGCAAAACTGTCGCCACGGATTATTATTTCAACCGTGAGTTCCGCAAAGATTGGAACGGGCAGGAAGAACAGTTTCATTACACATGGGAAGACCCCATGCACTCTGGATTCAAGGTTTGGGGGAATATTTTCCGTGATTTAGGAGCCAAAACATTGGCTATCAAAGCCGCACCAACGGCCGAAAATCTAAAAAATGTAGACGTTTACATCATCGTTGACCCCGACACCAAAAAAGAAACTGCAAATCCCAATTTCATTCAAGACATCGACATCAAGCAAATCAGCAATTGGGTCAAAGCGGGAGGCACACTCGTGCTGATGGCCAACGACACTGCCAACTGCGAACATAAAAATTTCAGCCGTTTGTCCAGTGAATTCGGCATTCAGTTTTTGCCCAAAAATGTAAATATGGTACAGGGCACGCAGTGGGAGCAGGGTCGCATCGACATTCCAGCGGGCAATCCAATCTTTAAAAATACCAAAGCTGTTTACATCAAAGAATTAGCGCCACTCAACTTAAAAGCACCCGCCCAAGAGATTTTGAGCCATAAAGGCGACGTGATTATCGGTGTAGCCAAAATAGGTAAAGGAACGGTGTTTGCCGTAGGTGACCCGTGGCTGTACAATGAATACACCGATGGCCGCCGCATTCCAGTCGTTTATGAAAACTTTACGGCCGCCAAAGATTTAGCAATATGGCTACTTTCTGCCCAAAAATAGCCCTCCACTAAAACCAGTCAATCAATACGGCACCATGACATATCTATCTAAAAATGAATTAAATCTGCTTCGTGATCGACCAAACTTGGTCGTTCCGGGCGAGTCTGTTTTTGAATTACCCGAAAAAGTACTGCAATTCGGCACGGGCGTTTTGTTGAGGGGATTGCCCGATTATTTGATTGATAAGGCCAATCGGCAAGGCATTTTCAACGGCCGAATCGTAGTAGTCAAATCGACCGATGGCGGTGATGCCGCTGCTTTTGACGAGCAAGACAGCCTTTATACGCTGTGTGTTAGGGGGGTTGAACTGGGTCAAAACGTAGAAGAAAATATCGTTTGCTCGGCCATCAGCCGCGTGTTGTCGGCCAAATCGCAATGGCAACATATTTTAGATTGTGCCAAGAATCCCGAACTGCAAATCATCATTTCCAACACCACCGAAGTAGGAATTCAACTCACGCAGGATGATATTTCTGCCACTCCGCCCGCGTCATTCCCAGGGAAATTGTTGGCATTTTTATACGCCCGGTTTCAGGCCTTTGGCGGAAGCAAAGCGTCGGGGCTAGTGATTGTTCCTACCGAATTGATTACTGACAACGGCACTAAACTTGAGTCTATCGTCATCGAATTGGCCCACCGCAACGGGCTAGAGTCCAGTTTTCTGGATTGGCTCGAAAGCGCCAATCATTTTTGTAACTCATTGGTAGACCGAATCGTACCCGGAAAACCTGACACTGATACTTATAAAGGACTTACCGAGGAATTGGGCTATGAAGACAAACTACTCACCATGAGCGAAGTATTCAGGCTGTGGGCCATCGAAGGCAACGAACACGTAAAACAGGTACTTTCTTTTCACCAAGCCGACGAAGGGGTATTTATTGAGCCTGACATTAATCTCTTTCGCGAACTCAAACTGCGCCTACTAAACGGCACCCACACGTTGAGTAGCGGCTTAGCCTATTTAGCTGGGTTTGACAACGTCATTGGTGCAATGCAAAACGAAACGATGTCGGCGTATATCAGCAATCTGATGATGGCCGAATTGGGTCTTGCAATTCCGTACCCCATAGACGAAAAAAGCCCGCAACGTTTTGGAATGCAAGTATTGGATCGTTTTCGTAATCCGCATCTCAACCACCAATGGCTCAGCATTACGCTCAATTATACCTCAAAAATGAAACTGCGTAATGTTCCGACGCTCCTTCGCTATTACGATATTTTCAACTGCGTACCTGAATATTTTTCGTTGGGTTTTGCGGCCTATTTGTGTTTTATGAAATCGGTTGCCAAGGAGCGTTTTGTCTATTTTGGCCAACGCGACGGGCAGCTCTATCCTATTCA
>JAIXPV010000201.1 GCA_027486105.1 Runella sp.
AAAACTTACATACGACCTAACGGGAAAACGCTCGGTCTGAAGGGCGGCGGCGTTTTTTTGGTATTGCTCATCCCCACCTTTGTCAGGAATCAGGAATCGCCCGACGTTTTCTTCGATAAACGAATAGCCCAAACTTTTCAATAACGGAGCTTTGTCGTACGAGGTACAAATACCTAATGGCAAGGATAATGCTCTGTGGGTTTCGCCAAAAAAAGTCGCTTCGGCCACTGTGCCCGACGTGACGATTCCCGCCACGGTTCCCGTGGCTATTTTCAGAAAGTTTCTTCTTGAATTCTTATTTTCGAATGATTCCATCGGATAAAAAGGAGATTTTCATTCAGAAGCACCTTTGCCCCCTTTTTTTACTATTCCATGGCCGAAAAACGCGTTATTTTTAATAAGGCTTTTGTGCTAAAAATGGAGTAAAAGATGGTTAGTTGGTGATAATACCCAACGACGGTATCAAAATGGGGCCTTCCCCGACGGGAAGCATACATCTTATGCCAAAATCCCTTTCACCAATTTTCCGTGTACATCCGTCAAACGAAACCGTCGACCTTGGAATTTATAGGTAAGTCGCTCGTGATCAACGCCCAGCAAGTGCATCAACGTCGCGTGAAAATCATGAACATGAACGGGACCTTTGATGGTATTATAACTAAAATCATCGGTTTCGCCATAACTGATTCCGGCCTTCACTCCTGCCCCTGCCATCCACATCGTAAAGCAACGCGGGTGGTGGTCGCGGCCGTAATTATCGGCAGTAAGCTTGCCTTGTGAATACACCGTGCGGCCAAATTCTCCGCCCCAAATCACCAGCGTATCGTCCAACATACCGCGACGTTTGAGGTCGATAATTAGCGCCGCCGTAGCCTGGTCCACCTGCTTGCACTGATTGGCAATATTTTTGGGCAAACCGCCGTGCTGATCCCAACCTTGGTGGTAGAGTTGCACAAATTTGACGTCTTTTTCGAGCAGTTTTCGCGCCAAGATACAATTGGCTGCGTAAGTGCCCGAATCACGGCTGTCGGGACCGTACAGGTTAAAAACCTCGTCCGATTCACCCGATAAATCCATCACTTCGGGCACCGAAGTCTGCATCCGATACGCCATTTCGTACTGCGCAATTCGGGCATCCACTTCGGGGTCGCCGTAAGCTTCGTTTTGGAGTTGATTGAGTTTGGTCAAATAATCCAGCATCTCCTTGCGGTCGTTGCCTTCGTAGCCTTCAGGGTTATTGAGAAACAAAACGGGGTCTTTTCCCGACCGAAACTGTACCCCCTGATGTTTGGAAGGCAAAAAACCATTGCCCCACAAGCGCGCATACAAGGGCTGGTCACGGGGGGCATTTTTAGAAACTAAAACAATGAACGTCGGCAAATTTTGATTGTCCGACCCAAGACCATAACTCACCCACGAGCCAATCGACGGGCGCCCTGGAAGCTGATTGCCCGTTTGGAAAAACGTAATTGCAGGGTCGTGGTTAATAGCCTCAGAATGAATGGATTTCACCAAACAGAGTTCATCCACTACCTGCGCGGTGTAAGGCAATAGTTCACTTATCCACGTTTGATTTTTACCGTGTTGATTGAATTTATAAATAGACGGCACGACTGGCAAAGCGCTTTGATTGGCGCTCATTCCCGTAAGCCGTTGCCCTTTTCGCACCGAATCTGGAAGGTTTTGTCCTGCCATCTCATAGAGTTTGGGTTTATAATCAAACGTCTCAAACTGCGACGGACCACCGGCCATAAAAAGATACACCACCCGTTTGGCTTTGGGGGCAATATGCGGTAATGCTTTCAGAATTTCTTCCTCCAGATTGGCCGAACTTTCTTCTTTAATCCCTGGTGAAGCACCAAATAAATGCTTCGCACCAAACAGTGAGCCCACCGCCAATGCGCCTAACCCTAATGAGGTTTTGGTCAAGAAATGACGCCGGTCAAGCCGCTTGTTTAACTCCTGAAAATCAGGTGTATGTAGTCTAAATTCGTCGTCGTGGTGATGTGACATGATGATAGTCGGGCAGTTATCTCTTGGTTAAACTTGCGTCTGAATTCAATATTGTACTCGCAACTACGGCATTGGCCGCAATAAGCGACGCGTCCAATTTCGCATCTGCTTTGTATTGCCCCGCTTGAAGCCACCCGTTGGTTTTCAACGGATTTTGGCTAAATTTTTGCAGCTGAGCCTTTTGCAAACCCGCTAGCAATTCTACTTCCTTCGGCGACGGCCTGCGCCCAGTCAGTTTTCGATAAACCGCCACAATCGCCTGTTTAACATCGTTGGTTTTGGCCATTTGTTCGCCCATCACCTTAGAGGCTTCTACAAAGGTCGGGTCGTTGAGCGTAACCAAAGCTTGCAAAGGGGTATTGGTTTTTTGACGACGTACCACACAAAAACTGCGCGACGTGGCGTCAAAAGTTGAAAGTGTGGGGTTCGGCACGGCCCGTTTTGCCAAAATATACAAGCTCCGACGATACACTGCCGCGCCCGAATCGGGCACGTAATTGGCGCTATTGATAAGCCATAAGCCTTCTGGCTGGTATGGCTTCACACTACGACCACCGATTTCAGGATTCAACAATCCACTCGCCATCAATGCGTTATCCCGAATCATTTCGGCGGTGAGGCGATAAGAAGGCCCGTGCGACAACCAACGATTTTCGGGGTCTTTTTCGCGGGCTTCTTTGGTGGTTTGGGAGGATTGGCGGTAAGTAGCCGACATCACGATGAGTTTGTTCAGCTCCTTCACATCCCATCCGCTTTCTCTAAACGTAACCGCCAAATAATCTAGCAAGTCCAAATGGCTCGGCAGTTCTCCCTGATTCCCAAAGTCTTCGGTGGTTTTTACCAAACCCGTTCCGAAAAAATTTTGCCACAATCGATTTACCGCCACCCGCGCCGTAAGGGGATGGTCCTCGTGCGTGAGCCACTGCGCTAATCCGTAGCGATTTTTGGGCAAATCTTTGGGGAAAGCTAAAATCGTTTCGGGTGTATTTGGAAACACTTCTTCGCCAAATGCATCATAATTACCCCGCAAAAGAACGTGTGCTTTCTTGGGTTTTGGCGATTCCTGCATCACCATCAATTCTTTCACTTTCTCGGTCGAATCGGCCAAGTTTGAGCGCAATTGCTGCAATTTTTGGCGCGCTATGAGGGTAGTAGGCTCAATGGCAGATAAATAATACTCCCTTAAATCAGCCAATTCAACCGCCGAAAGCTGCGCTTTGGTTTTGGTCGCAATGGCATTCCAATTGACTTGGTGGGCCAACTGTTTCAATTCAAACGGTGTCAAAACACGGTCGTAAAAGGTAATATCGTCCACTTTTCCGTCGGTAAAACCCCAACCGCGCCACCATCCGCCTACTTGAATACCCGACTGCTCCCGCGACCGAAACAAGATGTCTTTTTGGAGTTGGTCCATCGTAGTTTCCATCG
The DNA here is from genome assembly GCA_027486105.1 of Runella sp. Lineage (GTDB taxonomy): Bacteria > Bacteroidota > Bacteroidia > Cytophagales > Spirosomataceae > Runella. The sequence continues at coordinate 3,442 of JAIXPV010000201.1, forward strand.
CCAATTCGCTACCATCCAAGTACAACCGCAACCCCTGCGCTTGCCCTGAGCCATCATACGTAATGGTCAGCTGAATCCATTTATCACGCACAACCGATTGCTTCGATATGCGCGTAATGGCATTTGACGGCGCCACGTGCGCCATATTGAGCTCAAACTTATTATCTTTCAAATACAAATGCCAGCCCCTGAAATTATACAACCGCTCCGCTTGGCTTTTGTGAATAATAACCCCTTCCTTTAGGTTTTTGGGGATATTTACCCAAAGGCCCACGCTAAAGGGTTGGGATTTCCGATAAGCGCCTATGCAATCTAAATCCAACCACACATCACCGTTGAGGGCCAAGGCTTTAGCGGCGCCTCCATCGGCAAAAGCGGGCGTTTCCTCGCCAGATTCACGCAACATTCGGCCCGCTTGTTTTGGGTTAAGACTATTTTTTAAACCATTTTCAAAACCAAAATGAGCTACCAAACCCGTTTGCGGAATCGTTTGTTTTGCCAGTTTTTGGTGCCCGTTTGCCGTAAGCCATTGGTCAAAACTACCGCCCGCCTTTGTTTTTGTTTGGTTTAAGACAGCTTCCTGCTGTTTGATTTGGGTATTGATAAATGTCAATACTTTTTCTTGCTGAGCCGTGGGCAGCAACAACGTGGGCGAAGGCATGGCATCGTCCCAAGAAATCTGTCCCGCTTCTTTCACATTGTTGAAAAAGCTGAACAATTCGTAATAATTCTTCTGCGAAATAGGGTCGTACTTATGGTCGTGGCACTTGGCACAGCCCACCGAAAGCCCCAAAAATGCGTCGCCAAAGGTATTGGTGCGGTCTACTACGTATTCTGTCTGAAACTCTTCTTCAATGATACCACCCTCCAGATTTTGCTGGTGATTGCGATTGAAGGCCGTGGCAATCCGCATTTCTTTCGTTGGCTGGGGCATCAAGTCGCCTGCCAACTGCCAATGGACAAACTTATCGTACGGCATATTTTTGTTAAAGGCCCCAATGACCCAATCGCGGTAAGGCGACATATCGCGCAGGCGGTCTACAGTGTAGCCGTGAGAATCCGCAAAACGGGCCAAATCCAACCAATCTACGGCCATTTTTTCGCCATAATGCGGTGATTTCAACAAACGGTCTACTTGTTTTTCGTAAGCATCGGGGGAATTATCTTTCACAAACGCATCGATTTCGGCCAGCGTAGGCGGCAGCCCCGTCAAATCGAGCGAAAGGCGCCGAAGTAGGGTTTCTTTATCGGCCATTTTAGCGGGCGATAATTTTTCTTCTTCGAGTTTTTTCAGGATAAAATTATCAACGGAATTAATGACCCAATCTTCCTTTTCCACGTCGGCTCCATCGGGTTTTTCGGCCGCCACAAATGCCCAATGAGGCTTGTACTCGGCTCCATCTTCAATCCATTTAATCAACACGGCCTTCTCCTGCGCCGTGAGTTGTAGGTGCGAATTGGGCGTGGGCATCATGTACTCGGGGTCGTTTGACAGAATACGATGAACCACTTCGCTATCCTCTAAATCGCCTGGGTCGATGGCTACTTTATTGGGATTTTCCGGAAGGTCCGCAAACGCAAAGTCGGCAATATCGAGCCGCAAACCCGCTTTTTGCTTGGCTTTGTCGGGTCCGTGGCAGGCAAAGCATTTATCCGACAAAATAGGTTTGACGTGCAGATTGTAATCCAATTCGTCGGGCAATTCTTTATACGCTGCTGCCACGTCGTTGGGGAGGTCGGGTGTACATCCAATCACCGACAGACAAACAATTCCAAAAAGCAGCAAATAGTATCGATGCATGAGGACTTCTAATTTTACGCTGACAAATTTAAAGTTTAATTATTTATTTGAATTATACAAACAAGACTAAGATTTGCACAAATCCGACTTTTAGTAGTAACTTTCAATTCGTTTTGTGGAAACACAAAGAACATATAGGACATGCAAAGTTCATTAAGAAAACCCGTTAGTAATCAAACCATTGTGTTTTTCTATGACATTTTTTATGAATTTTGTGATTAAAAATATTGAGAGATGTTTACGCACAAGTTTGCCTTTAACTCCACTTTTTCGTTGCTCAACGTAGATTATGTACAGTTGAACAAAAGCTGGAACTATAAGCAAATTATCAGTCCTTTTTACCGATTATATTTGATTGACGAAGGCCACGGAACGCTCTCCAACACCTCGCAAAACATAACGCTTGAGGGTAATTTTTTGTACCTGATTCCGAGTTTTACCCTATGTAGCTACTATTGTCCCAACCATCTGAGTCAGTATTATCTGCATATTTTAGAAGCTGCTTCCGATGAGGTTTCTCTTTTTGTAGGCAACCGAAAAATATTTAAAATTCCAGCCAACGCCAGCGATTTTATCCATTTCAAACGTCTGATTACTTTAAACCCCGAGCGCGGTTTATTCAAATCCACCGACCCAAAAGAGTACGAAAAACGACCCATCATTCAGGAATTTCAGGAACTCAACAACCGTGTGTCACTATCGGCTTACGTCGAAACGCAGGGCATTATCCTGCAACTGTTCTCCCGTTTTATTGACACAGAAGACTTTCATTCGGAGCCCGAAACCACGCTTTCCCATAAAATATCGGAGACGGTACGCTATATTCAACAAAACCTTCAAACCAACTTAACCGTGGCGTTTTTGGCCGAAAGAGTCCACCAAAATTCTGATTATTTTTCTCGAATCTTCAAAGAAAGTACGGGTGAGCGCCCGGCGGCCTACATTCAACTAAAACGCGTCGAACGCGCTCAATTCTTGATGATTACCACCGACCTCACGTTCAAGGAGATTGCGGCTGAAACAGGTTTTGAAAGCCTAGCGTACTTCTCCAGAACGTTTAAAAAAATAACGGGCCAGACGCCCAGTATGTATAAGAAGAACAATAGGAGGGTGTAGGGTAAATTGGCATGCTATAAGCATCTAAATGGGCGGGGAAGGACGGCCTATCTCAGACCCTTTCAGGGTGACAAATACACTACTTCCAACACACATACACGTCCTCATCGGCCATGAGTCCGTAGCGTTTGTAGTCAAGTTCTTTGACGTAATCGCTTACTTTTACACGAAAGCCAGCGGCGGCAAGGCGATGGCGATAGTCGAGGCCGTAGCGGCGTACGTGTTGGTGCGCACCCGCGATGCGTTTGCGCTCATCGGGGCTGAGGTCTTGGGTTTCGATGGTTTTGGGCAGGTGGTTATTGACCGCTCCCTGAATGATGGCATAACCCTTGGGTTTGAGCACGCGGTAAATCTCGTGCATCCCGAGCGCATCGTCGGGTACAAGCTCAAAAACGTGGTTGCAGATAACGACGTCGAAGGTGTTGTCGGGAAATTTGATGTCGGTCACCGACATGACGTGATCGGGCATGATACCGATGGCGTCGATGTAGGTCGTCATCAAATCAGCGGTTTGGTAGTCGAGGTTAGGATATTGCCGAATGACGTCGTGGAGGCACTTTTCGGGCGCAAAATGCAGCACTTTTTTAGATCCCTCAAAAAAATCCGTTTTATTTTTCAAATACAAATACACCAACCGATGCCGTTCGAGCGACTTGCAGGTATAGCACAACGCATTGGGGCGATTGAACGGGAGAAATTGACTGTAGGTGCTGCCGCAGATCGGACATTCGACCTCATTGCCTAATCCATAAATAGCAGCCCGAGTTGATGCTTGAACGGCCCTAAGTTTTTTGCGGCCTGTTGGGCCAACAATATTTTTGAGGAGTGATTTCATGCAGTAAAGTTAACGTTGGTGAAATGAAACGTCGGCGAGGTTTTGAACCTCGCCGACGTTATTCAAAGCTTCGCCAACGTTTAGACCGCAAAGTTAGCAAATCATATCGTAAAACTATCTGACTCAATGTAGGCTTTGATTAAGGCTTCTTCGCCTTCTTTGCCAGGCTTTGAGTTGCCGTGTTCCATCCCGAAAATGAAGTGTTGGTTGTTGGCCTTCATCTTGGTATAAATGTGCTTAAACACGTTTTTATAATTGATTTCACCCGTAGTTGGCTCTTTACGGCCCGGGTTGTCACCGATTTGAAAATACCCGATTTCGCTCCAGCACCAGTCGATGTGCGGAATGATGTGCCCTTCGGTTTTCTGCATGTGATAGATATCAAACAGAATCTTACATGCGGGGCTGTTGACCGCGCGGCAAATTTCGTAGGTCTGGTCAGAGGTTTGCAGGAACAAATTAGGGCTGTCGCTCAACGGCTCCAGCACCATTGTCAATCCGTGCGGAGCCAAAATATCTGCCCCGCGACGCAAAGCGTCAATCACATGGCCAGTTTGGATACCAATGGGGAGATTACGCTCAAAATCGCCCGGCACGACCGTCATCCACTTAGCGTTGCAACGTTTGGCCGTTTCTACGGCACGTTTGCAGCCATCCAGAAAAATATCAACGTGTGCTTGCTTGCCAGCCGCCAAGGTATTCTGAGAATTACCGCCTTTGTCCACCACAAACACGCCCATTGTCATGCCCAATTTGGCCAGCGTTTCTCCAATTTTGGTTTGCAGTTCTACAGGTTTTGCCATCATACCATTGTCTTCCAAGGCCATGAAACCGTTGTCGGCCATGAATTTGAGCTGGTCGATGGGGTCTTTGCCAGCGCTGTTGCTAAACATCCCAAAGTGGGGAGCATACGCCAATTTAAAGTTATTTTTTGCCTTGGGAGCGGCCGTATTGAAAGCGGCAGCAGTGCCACCCGCCAGCGTGGCTCCCGTAGCCGTAAGGGCAGATTTTACAAAGTCGCGACGAAACATAGTTGTGTCGTTTGGGAAGTTTGAGTGAATAAACGATTTGACTGCAAAAGCAATAGAGCGCGCTTTTCTAATCAAAACAAATTACTGAGCGCGTTGGCTTTGCATAATGCCTTTAATATCGGCCAACAATTCTTTAATTTCCTGAAGCACCACTGCGTTGTCGGAAACGCGATTGGCAGGGGCGGTGTTTTTGACCTGCATTCTTTTTTGACGTTGCGACAAAATCAAGTTACGCAATTCCTGCGCGTTGATAATACCGACCAGTTGCATATCGTTTGCCTGACCTGCGCTTTGGCCAGCCGTTTCAAATTTGAGAATACACAAATGAAAATACTTCAACAAGGGGCCTTCCACAAAGGTAACATCCTGAATATTTTCTAATGGAATGGTTTTCTCGACCTGCACCAAAATGCCTTTTTTGAAACGGATGGCGGTTTCGGTGAGTTCACATTCCAGCTTGTCGTAGTAGTGGCGGCTCCACCACTGCCCTACACCCAAAAACCAAAATGGCAGCAACACAATCCCGATGACGGTAACGAAAAAGAGCGAGCCTACATAAAGTACCATGTAGGGCTTGACAAGCTCATTGAATTGAGCTTTGAACACAGATTGGTCAGAAGTTTCCACGAGAATAGGGAGTTAGTAAATTCATTTATTGCTAAACGTGCGGTAATACTACCTCAAAAGTACTGCCTTTGTGCAACTCACTCTGCAACCGAATCGAGCCCCGGTGCATGTCCACAATTCGCCGACAAACCGACAGTCCTATTCCGTACCCGCGAAAAGCAGTGGCATTTTTGGCGCGGTAAAGCGGCTCAAAAATGCGCTGTTTTTCATCATCGGGTATGCCGATTCCCTTGTCTATCACCCTAACAGAACAACTTTTGTCGTTGAAACCAATGCGTACTTCCGCCCGTTTTTCGGAAGAATATTTACAAGCATTGTCAATTAGATTACTGAAAACAGTTTTGAGTAGGGGACCATTGCCCAAAACGGTAATATCTTGCTCTAAATCAGGTATATCGTCAAAATCAATGTTTATTTGGTAATCATTATGAAGACTTAGCAACTCCTCTTGTGTTTCAAAAATTAGCTCATCAAGCCGCACTTCCTGAAAACTGATGGAGCGTTCTTTTTTTTCCGATTGCGCCAATTGGAGCAGGCCATTGGTCAACTGAATGAGCCGTTGGGTATCATTAAGCACCGAGCGCAGCACTTTACGGTATTCGTCGGGTGTGCGCTCTTCTTCCAATGAGACCTGAATTTCGGATTTCAATCCTGCCAGCGGTGTCCGCAATTCATGCGAGGCATTGGAAACAAAACTTCGCTGTAAGTCAAACGACTCTTCGAGTCGCTCCAACATTTGGTTAAAATTAATTGCCAATTGGGCAATCTCGTCCTGTCGATTCCCTTCATTAAGCGGTTTTCGAAGGTTATAGGCTGTAATTGTGCTAATTTCTTTGTTCATGGCCGAAATCGGCTTGAGCGACTGCCCAGCAAAGATGAACCCTAACACAATGGTAATCAGCACCCCAAACAAAAAACTGTAGACCAACGACTCCCGGAGTTTTTCGAGCTGAATTTTGCCCATGTAGTCCTGCGCCGAAGCCATCACCACAAACTCACCTTTTTCTTCGTCGGTATACATCACTCCTACCACATCGAGGCTATCGCGGGTGGTTTCGACGTACGTCCGCTCACGTACAAGTTTCAACAATTCTGGATTATAGAAATAATAAATTTCCAAACTATCGGCTTTGTAACTGGCGTAAAGAACTTTATTGTCGGCGTTAAACATCAACACTTTCTCGGCGTATAGCTTAGAAAGCGTTTCTTGGTCAATGAGTTTGAGCAGTTTGGTATTGATTGGCCCTACTTTTATGAGCAAGTTGGCATCCGTCAAAGCCCGGTCACGCAGCCGCGCAAAAAACTCATCTTTGCGGTTTTGCTGAGCAATGTAATAAAACGACGCCGAGAAGGTAGCCAAAATCAACGCGATGATGGCCGTAAACTGAAGCGCTATTTTGGTCCGGATTTTCATGAAAAATAGAGCCGAAAGAATGTTCGACCGTGAATGGTTAACTCAATAATTTACCAATCAGGTTTTTTAATTTAGGCAAAGTCGAAGCTCCTTTTCCAGGCTCCACCACCTGTTTATTGTACTCATACCACATTTCATCACCAGGATTGAAATACAGCCCTTTGCGTTTAGGCTTTTGGGAGGCGGCGTTGTCAGAGAGCCAATTGGGTGCATAAAGTACCTCCATCAAATGGGGCAATTCATGCCAAGGATAAAACCGAAGCGATGATTTTCCACCATCCACCACACGTTTTATCTGCGCACTGCGCGTACGAAAAGAGGCCGTTACGATGGCTTCCACCGTTCCCTGGGTGGTTACGTCCAGAATGTGCAATTCAAAAGCGCGCTCTTTTCCCGACGTTTCGAAGGTGGCCTGCAACAGCTCCTGCGCAAAATAATGCCAGTCGCTCAGGTTTTCGGGCTGGCCTCGCTGTAGTTTCTCCGTTTGCCACTCCAAAGTCAAAAAATCCTGCTCCTCGTCGAGTACAATTCCACCCGAGAGGCGGGTTTTTGCCAACAATTTTTCCAGTTCGCCACGCCATACTTTATCCAACTCTCCTTTCCACTGGTAATCATCGTTGTCCGTAAACCCCTCGGCTTCTATCTCATCAGCTTCTAATTCGTCGCGGTGCGTGTAGGTTAATTTCAAATCGGCCTGCAAAAGCTCCGCCACGGGAGTAAGCGTTAGTGAGTATTGGTATGAATAAGGCGGCGGCAATTGGGCCGAGGTTTCAAAATGAATGGTAAGCTGACGAAACAATGACATTTTTCAGGGATTGAATGAGTGAATAATCGTCGCTTTTTCAAGTATTTACAACGATTGAGAACTTGCAAAGGTAGCCCGTTTATCTACTTTTCCCGTGGGAGTTTCGCGAAATTTTTCCACCTTAATCAGCTCCTTGGGAATTTCGTAAGGGCTTAAGAAGAAAGCTAACCCTTTTTTTAGGGCCTCTACGTCCACCTCTTCCGAAGTTTCAAGCACCAAAATCAGTCGTTGTCCCAAACGCTCATCGGGCTTCCACCACGCAAAATACCGCGCGGAGCGATTCCATACTTGTTCAAACGCCCTTTCTACCTTTTCCAACTGAATTTTTATGCCACCGCTATTGATAATATTATCGGCCCTACCCACTATTTGAAACTCTCGCTCCCCCGTAAATACGACCACATCATTGGTTTGTATCCATTCGCCGTTGGTCACCTCCCCCCTGACTCGCAAGCAGTTACGCTCGTCAACCTCGGCTTCTATTCCCGTCAGAAACTGGTACGATTTTGCCGCTTCTTCAGTCCCGTTCAAGCGTTGTAAAGCCACGTGCGACACGGTTTCGGTCATTCCGTAGGTGCTAAATACCGAAGCACGTACAGTTTTGATTTGTGTCAATAAAGCCTCGCTAATTGCCGCCCCACCGACCAAAATCACCTTCAAAGAATCAAGACGCGACGGTTGGGTTTCCAACAAGGTTTGAATTTGGAGCGGTACAAATGCCGCAAAATCAACGTTGATTTCTTCGGGCAACGCCTCCAGCGGCTGCGAAGAGGGCGACACAATGTACATTGTAAGGCCTATTTCCATACTCCTAACGAGCATCATTGTGCCTGCAATGTAGGCTACGTTTAGGCAAACAAGTGCTGCATCGCCTTCTTTCAATCCCAAGGCTTGCCCAGTTATACGGGCACTAGCCTGCATTTGAGCCCGCGTGAGGGTAATAGGCTTGGGCAGCCCAGTAGACCCCGAGGTATGAAGAACAAACGTTGTTTGTCCCAAAGCCCAATCGCGACAAAACTCCCACGCCTGCCGAAAATACGGGTTACTAGGCGCGGGAGTTTGTAGAATTTTTGTGGGAAGAATCTCGTAGTACATTCTTACTTTTAAACAATCACCTCAATCACCCCCGTAGAAGCATCAAAGGAGGTTTTATAGGATGTAAGTGGCTTGGTGGCGGGGCCAGTTTGCACTGCCCCTCTATCTGAAAACACAGACCCATGATTGGGGCACACAAAGGTACTGTTTGAACTTACATAATTGACGGGTGTGCCTTCGTGGGTACACGCCTGAGAGACCGCAATGACGGCTCCCTGCAAGGTACGTGCAATGATGATTCCCTTGTAACGAATGAATCCACCAGCGGTACGGAGGGCAGAATAATTCGGGTCGTTGACATTCAGCGTAAAATCTTTCGTCGGCGTTTCATTACCTGGCTTGGGATCATCGGTTCCTCCCGTACTGCACCCAGACAAACATTGTTGTAATACAATGGCGCCCACACTTACCCCAACCAGTTTAAAAAATTCTTTTCGGTCCATGACCGTCGTTTTTTGCTGCGTAATCATTTGTTAATGAGTTTTATACATTCACGTTTTCAAATTAAACATTCTCTGTTTAAATGCGTTTAACGATAGCCTATTTTAAACAAAAAAGATGCTATTTCAACAAACAAAAGGTTGTTTTCTTACATTTATTTACTAATTACCTATGGAAACGTAAGGGCGCAAAAAAGATTGTAAAAATGAAGAAATTGCTTGGATTGTGCGGTTGGCTATTGTTTCAGGGCAGTATTTATGCCCAAGGTTTTTATTCTACCAACTTACCGATTGTGGTGATTGAGACGGAAGGACGAATGATTGTGGATGAGCCCAAGACAACCGTCAAGATAAAAATCATTTACAACGGTCCCGACAAAATCACTTACCTCACCGACGCCCCCAATGTATACGACGGTTTTGCTGGCATTGAATTTCGTGGTTCTTCGTCGCAGATGTTCCCCAAAAAATCGTACGGTTTTGAACTCCGCGACGCACAAGGCGAGAATAAAGAAGTGGCACTACTGGGAATGCCTAAAAACGAAGATTGGATTTTGTTTGCGTCTTACAACGAGAAAAGCCTTATACACAACGTATTGGCAATGAAGATGGCCAATGATTTGGGAATGTACGCCAGCCGAACCCACTACGTAGAACTGGTCGTTAACGGTCGTTATGAAGGTATTTATATATTGATGGAAAAGATAAAACGCAGCAACGGGCGGCTCGGAATCACCAAAATGTCGAACACAGACAACAGCGGCGATGCACTCACAGGTGGTTATATCTTTAAAATCGACAAAACCACCGGCTCAGGAGGGAGCGCGGGTTGGTACTCCCAAATTCCACCCTTAAAGGCAAGTCGTGGGCAGCGTACCCTGTATTTGTACGAATACCCGAAGTTTGACGACATGACGAGCGAGCAACGGCTCTATCTTCGAAACCACGTCAATACCGCCGAAGCAGTCCTCAATGGGGCCACATTTCGAGATTCGGTAAATGGCTACCGGCGTTATTTTGACCCACTTTCATTTGCGCACATATTTCTGGTCAACGAAGCTTCCAAAAACGTAGACGGGTATCGCATCAGCAGTTTTTTTCACAAAGAACGCGACAGTAAAAAGGGGAAAATCAAAGCTGGTCCCGCTTGGGATTACGACTTGGCATTTGCCAATGTAGATTATTGTCAAGGCAATCAAACCTACGGCTGGGCCTATCTTTACGGCGATATTTGCCCAAGCGACAATTGGCTGATGCCTTTCCAGTGGAAACGCATGTTGGAAGACCCTTATTTTGTCAATACCCTTTATGGTGAATACAAACGGATGCGCGCGGGCCCCTGGAAAACCGAACGACTAAATGCTTACATCGACTCATTGGTCACTACGTTACAATCCTCCCAACAGCGTAATTTTCAGCGGTGGCCCGTTTTGGGGGTATATGTTTGGCCCAACCCTAGGCCTGTTCCTACTACTTGGCAGGGCGAAATCACTGAACTCAAAAACTGGCTTTCGGCCCGGCTAGCGTGGCTGGATGCCTCCATGCCTGGTACGCTGACGTCTGTTGACCCTAGCCCAGCGGCTACCGAAATCAGCGTAGAATTGGCCCCCAACCCTTTTTCAGAACAAGCTCGATTGGTGCTTAAAACCCCGCGACCGCTGGAGATATTGACGGAAATATTTGACGTAAACGGTCGGTTGCTCGACACCAAACTTCATTTTCTTGAACATGCCCAAAACGAAATCTCGTTGCCCGTGACGGGTCCTTCGGGCACGTATATTTTACGTATCCATACGCCCCGAGAAGTGCTTCAGAAGAAAATGATAAAACAATAAACGGCCATTAAATGTCTGACGCATATGAAGGAATGGTGTCCAACAAAAAAGCCTGCCCGTCTTTTACTTCAAAAACAAAGTAATCCATCCCGTTGCTTATCAATACATAGCGGGCTTTCAAAATAGAATTGTAGCGAATCGCCTGTTCAAAAACCACGTCGTTGAGCAAGATGTGCGGGGCTTTGCACTCAACTAATAAAAAGGGAGTCCCTGCGCGGTCGTAGATTAAAATATCGGTACGTTTGGCTAATTGGTGATAGATCAAACCGCTTTCGGTCCGAATAAGGGCTTTCGGAAAACGATGCTCTCCCATGAGCCAATGTAAGACGTGTTGGCGTACCCATTCTTCGGGTGTAATCACCACGTATTTGCGCCGTATGATGTCGAAAATATAGGGTTTGTTGCCAATTTTTGTAACTTTGTACTCAAAGGCGGGCAAATTTAATTGTACCATCTTTTGCGGGATTTGTAAGACATTGATTCTTACAAATCTTTTTTTTAACCTATTGCTCCCAGAAATCAACAACAAAACTAATGAAAACCAAAGAAGAAATCGTAGAAAATTGGCTACCCCGCTACACAGGCACTCCGCTTGAATCGTTTGGAGAATACATCCTGTTGACCAATTTTATCAACTACGTACAGATGTTTGCCGACAAATACAACGTAGAAATACTGGGTCAGGGACGCGCCATGCAAACCTCCACGGCCAACAATATCACCATCATTAATTTCGGAATGGGTAGCGCTATGGCCGCCACGGTCATGGATTTGCTGTCGGCGGTTTCGCCCAAAGCCGTATTATTTTTGGGAAAATGTGGCGGGCTAAAAAAGACGCAAATCGGTGATTTAGTGCTACCCATTGCGGCCATTCGCGGCGAAGGAACCAGCAACGATTACATGCGTCCCGAAATCCCAGCGCTGCCTTCGTTCCGCTTACAACGCGCCGTTTCCTCGGTGATAAAACAACACGAACTGGACTATTGGACGGGCACAGTGTACACCACCAACCGCCGCATCTGGGAACACGACGAAGTGTTTAAGGATTATCTGCGCGAAATCCGTACTATGGCCATTGACATGGAAACCGCCACCATCTTTACGGTCGGTTTTGTGAATCAGATACCACACGGAGCATTGTTGCTGGTTTCTGATAATCCGTTGGTTCCAGAAGGGGTTAAAACCGAAGAAAGCGACAAAAAAGTAACCTCAACATTTGTGGAACGCCACCTGCAAATCGGCATTGACTCCCTCATTGAATTGGCCAACTCGGGCGAATCAGTAAAACACTTACGGTTTGAATAAACAAATCGTTTGACCTATCTATGCAAAAAGCGCAATCAGGGGCTCCGATTGCGCTTTTTACTATACAAAACAAATATGAAGCTTTACTGTTAATTACAATAATTGCTGATTACTTTATATGCTTGAGTGTAGCCCAATTCACCCGCTTTCGAGAGATCCATACAGCCGCTGTTTTCGTCGCCAAGGCTGTGCTTGATTAGGCCACGTACATAATACGCTTCGGCGTATTTGGGATTAAGTTTCAAAGCACTTGAGCAATCCAGAACGGCACCACGCTGGTCGCCCATCGCCGATTTTACCATTCCCCGCGTAAAATACGCTTCGTAGTAAGTAGGGTTTAATTCAATGGCTCGGTTTAAGTCGATGATGGCACCCTTGCCATCTCCTTGTTTGTTTTTCCCTACCGCTCTCGCAAAAAGTGCTTCCGAACGCTCCGTCGACAACTCATTAATTTTGTTACGCTCTTGTACGGCGCCTCTCAATTCATCCAAAATAGCGCGCGAAATTCGTCCAGCATACACTACTTTCGAATCCGTCGGTGTATTGTTAAGATCAACCGCTTTGTTTAAATCACTAATGGCATCGCGTTGGTTTCCTAACTTACTTTTACAAAATCCGCGGCCATAATAGGCCCGATGATTTTGAGGATCGAGCGTGATGGCTTGGTCAAAATCAGCAATGGCTTCTTCGTATTTTTCTAATTTGCTTCGCGAAAATCCTCGGTTATAAAATGATTCTGCCTCGTCTGGTTTTAACTCAATTGCTTTTGAATAATCTGCCACAGAGCCATTAAAATCGTTCAGTTTAATCCGAGCGTATCCCCGGCCCGCAAAAGCCGACGGGCTTTTGGGCGTAAGGTCTATCACCCGCGAAAAGTCCGTTAATGCACTGGTAAAATCTTCGAGTTTCAATTTTACGTTTCCTCTTGCGTACAAAGCAGCTGCATTGTTGGGCTCCAATTCCACGGTACGGTTCAAGTCTTGCAAGGCGCCCCGGTAATTTTCAAGGCGAGACCGGTTGATTCCCCGCTGATAATACCCCTGAGAGTCATCAGGATTTAATTCAATAGACCTTGAAAAATCTTGGATAGCCGAACGAAAGTCATCTTGCTTGGCCTTGCTGATTCCCCGGTATAAATAAGCGTCTGAATATTTAGGGTTGAGTTCAATCGAACGATCAAAATCTAAAATGGCGCCTCGATTGTCTTTCAGGTTGGCCTTTGCCATAGCACGGTTGTAGTAGCTAGGGGCATTTTCTGGACTCATAGAAATGGCCTGATTGAACGCCTGCAATGCCGCCATAAAATCTCCCGCTTTACTTTTTGTTACTCCTTCTTCAAAAAACTCAGCCGCCGTTTTTTGAGCTTTTACAAGTGTTGGGAGTACCAGAAATAGGGAAAAAACAAATAACAAAATAGGATTTTTTTTCATCGTAAAAGGGATAAAATTAGAAGGTAAATAGGGATTCAGCGTTATTAGGGGGCTAAAGTTTAAACAGCCATGAGAGGTAAAATTAGAAGGTAAATAGGGATTCAGCCGTCAAAACTACCTAATTTTAAACGTCTTGCCAACTTGGTATCAAAATTATTTTCCACTAAAAGACATATTTACCCACCCAATATCCTACTCCGAAAAGCACGACAAACAACAGCGTAGAGAGTGCCATTTGTTTTAAATACGGGTCTAATTCACGCGGACTTTTTAAGCGACTCACCGCCAAACCGTTACGAATAAATAATGGAAAGCTCAACAGAAAAAGCCATTGAGGAAGGGCCTCAAAATGAAAAAACATGTACAAAACACTGCATAACATTCCTCCCCCCAACAACAGCCAATGATAGATAATCGCGCGCTCGCGCCCTAACCTGACAGGTACAGAACGCTTGCCTGTCAACGTATCTGATTCAATATCGCGGATGTTGTTGATGTTTAAGACTCCAACGGCAAATAAACCACAACTGGTAGCTGGTAAAAGCAACGTCCAATCCAACGTTTTGGTATGCAAATAGTAAACACCCAATACCCCCACCCATCCAAAGAAAATCAGTACCGACACATCTCCCAAACCAGCGTATCCGTACGGGCGCTTGCCCGCCGTGTAGGTGATGGCCGCAATAATGGCCAAAACCCCCAACCCCAAAAAAGCTGCAAATGTTTGCCAAGTAGCGTCTTTGAGGGCTTCATACAACAGTCCGATTCCACTCACCAAAGAAATTACGGAGAAAATAATAATGGCCCTTCGCATAGCATCTACCGAAATCGCCCCCGATTGCACCGTTCGCTGCGGCCCTTGCCGGGCTTCGGTGTCTTTTCCGTTGACGGTATCGCCGTAATCGTTAGCAAAATTAGAAAGTACTTGCAAACAAATCGTGGTTATCACGGCCAAAATGGCAATGGCCCAACTGTAATTTTCGTGCGCTGCGGCCAAAAAACAGCCCATCAATATACTCGATAACGCTAAAGGCAACGTCCGCAAACGTGCCGCTTCAATCCAAGGTTTTATCATTTAATGCACTCTTTTTAGTTTTTTACCCTCAAGAAGAGGTTTTTGTTCAATTTTAAATAGTTAATTGTCAAACCCTTAACAATTAACTGTTAACAATTCCCCCCCACTTTTTGGTGTGTTGTTTACAATTTCCTAATTTTGCAGCGGCAAATCGGAACTACCAGCTCCTGCTGAATCCCCCAGGTCTTGACCGAAGCAAGGGTAGGTGGTCGTAGCGGTGAGATTCTCGGTTTGCCATTTTTTGTTTTTATTCCGCAAACGTCGGCGAGGTTTTGAACCTCGCCGACGTTTTTTTTAAACCAGTGCTTCCCACAAAACTTCAACTGGATGTAGCGCTGTTCGCCCTGTACCGTCGTGAATCTGGTGGCGGCAGCTTGTTCCTGGCGCGGCAATGATGACCTCTTCGGGTTGACTGCGAACCGTAGGGAATAACACCAACTCCCCGATTTTCATGGATAAATCATAATGCTCTTTCTCGTAACCAAAACTACCCGCCATGCCGCAGCAACCGCTCGGAATAAGGGTTACTTCGTAGTTTTTGGGCAATGAAAGCATCTTTTTCGTGGGTACCATCGAGGCAATCGCCTTCTGTTGACAATGCCCGTGTAGCTTTATTTTTTTACTGACTACCGTAAACTGCTTGCTGCTTATTCTTTTTGCATCTATCTCACGCGCAATGAACTCATCAAACTGCAATGCATTTTGGGCCAGTTGCTTCGCCGCCTCAATCAGTTCTTCACTGACCAAGTCAGGATACTCATCCCGAAAGGTTAAAATAGCCGAAGGTTCAATACCCACCAATGGTGCTTGGTTGGTGATCAAATCCTTGAGCAGAAGCACATTCTGCTCCGCAATCTTTTTGGCATCTTTTAATAAACCTTTTGATAATTGAGGACGCGCGCTTGGTGCATGGTCGGGAATGATGACTTCGTAGCCCAGCTTTTCCAAAAGCTGAATGGCTTTTTTTCCAATTTCAACGTCGTTATAATTCGTAAACTCATCACAGAATAGATATACCCTGTTTTGTTGTTGCAGAGACGCCCCCCCAGCCGACCGAACATGTTTCTTAAACCAAGACTTCAGGGTTGTATCATGCAACAGTGGCATGGTTCTATCGGGATGAAAACCCACTACTTGATTGGCCATACGGCGCAACGGCGCATTCTTAAAGATCAAATTGTATGCCCACGGAACGTAGCTCGCGATACCCGTCATTTTGGAGAAATTTCCCACCAACCATGACCGCATCGGCACGCCGTTGGTATCATAATATTGCTGCAAAAACTCCATTTTTAGCTTCGCCACATCTACGTTTGACGGGCACTCACCTTTGCAACCCTTGCAGGCCAAACACAAATCGTATACTTCTTTAATTTCTTTATGGTCAAAGCGGTTGGCTTTGTCGGAGCGTGTCAAAAACTCGCGCAGCACGTTCGCTCTAGCTCTTGTGGTATCTTTCTCATTGCGGGTTGCCATAAAGCTAGGGCACATGGTCCCACCGCTGAGCTGCGTTTTACGGCAGTCGCCAGAGCCGTTACACTGCTCGGCATGTTGTAGTACATTTTGGTCGGGATAACGGAAATAGGTCTTAAACTCGGGCGTTTGCTGCCCCGCTTCGTAGCGCAGAAACGTATCCATTGGCGGCGTTTCTACAATTTTGTTCGGGTTAAAGATATTGTAAGGGTCCCACGTATGTTTGATTTCCTTAAACAACTCGTAGTTTTTGGGGCCCACCATCTGCGGAATAAACTCTCCCCGCAAACGTCCGTCGCCGTGCTCCCCCGACAGCGAACCATCGTATTTTTTAACCAAAGTTGCAATCTCCTCCGCAATCATCCGAAACTGCGCGTGGCCCTCTTTGGTCTTAAGATTAATAATCGGACGCAAGTGAATTTCGCCCGAGCCAGCGTGGGCATAATGCACCGCCGACATGCCATTTTTGTGCAGAATCTCGTTAAAATCGTGGATATAAGCAGGTTGGTCGTACACGTCTACGGCCGTATCTTCGATAACCGCAACGGCTTTTTCATCGCCAGGCAAGTTGGCCAAAAGCCCCAAACCTGCTTTGCGAAGCGTCCAGATTTTCTTGGTATCATCGGCGTGCAGCAACGGATAATGGAACCCAATGCCTTCGTTTTTAAAGTCGGCAATCAATTCGGCCGCAACGGCTTCTACTTCTTCTTTGGTACTTTGCGATACATCCACCACTAAAATAATGGGAAATGAACCGTCGGCTTTTCGCTTCACAAAGAAAGCATTTTTGCTTTGTTCGGGATTTTCAGCCGCACATTCCAGAATATAGTTATCAATCAGCTCTACCGCCTGAGGTTTGTATTTGAGGGCGGTAATGGTAGAGCGCAAGGCTTCGTCGATGGTATTAAAATGCGCACACAACAAACCTTGGGCTTTGGGCGGCGGCGGAATAATATTAAGTTTTATTTCGGTCAAAAAGCAAAGTGTTCCTTCCGAACCTGCAATCAAACGACACATATTAAAAGCAGGGCCGCCTTCCGTAAACGGCTGACAATCCAACAGCATATCCAAAGCATAGCCTGTATTTCGGCGCTCAACCGATTTTTTGGGGAAATTCCTTCGGATTTCCGCTTGATTTTCAGGATTGGAAAGAATATCGAAGGTTTTAGCATAAATAGCCCCTTCAAGTCCTTCTTTGGGTAACGCTTGCGAAGCCAAAGATTTAAAAACGACTTCACTCCCGTCGGCCAGCAATGCCTTCACTTCCAAGAGATGTTCGCGGGTAGAGCCATAAACCACAGAATTGGAGCCGCAGGAGTTATTGCCCACCATCCCGCCAATCATGGCGCGGTTGGCGGTAGAGGTTTCAGGACCAAAATACAGGCCATAAGGCTTGAGCGCCATGTTGAGTTCGTCCCGAATCACGCCTGGCTGCACACGCACCCAACGTTCTTCAGGATTGATTTCCAGTATTTTGGTAAACGTCCGCGACACATCGACCACGATGCCGTTTCCTACAACTTGGCCCGCCAACGAGGTTCCCGCAGTGCGCGGGATGAGCGACGTGCGATGTTTGCGCGCAAAGGCAATCAGCGTTTTGAGGTCTTCGGTATCTTGGGGAATGGCCACGGCCTGCGGCATTTCACGGTACGCCGATGCATCAGTAGCATAAAGCGTGCGCATCGTACTGTCGTAATGAAGTTCGCCTTTGAGGCGTTGAGCTAATTCAGAAAGTGGTAGGTGAGTCATTGGTGAGCTTTCGAAATCTTCAGCGAAAGCGCAAATTTACGACCTCTGTATTTGTTATGCTAATTTGATTTTAGAAG
>JAIXPV010000724.1 GCA_027486105.1 Runella sp.
AAATTGACCACCCATGCTTCAGAGATGAAATTGACTTGCACCGAAGCGCCCGGCTTAAGCCCCTGAAAACTGGCCGTGGGCACCAATTGAAACAAATCTCCGTTGATGTGCCGCACTTTCAAGTCGGCCGATAGCGTGGTATCTACTTTGCGTACAAAATTGAAATACATCGTCCAGCCGTTTTTGGGAAGCGGTTTTTTACCCGTATTAGTGAGTGTAAAAGCGGTAAGCGAAGCCGTTTTCCCTTGGTGGTTGTTTTCAATGATTTCCCAACTGATTTTTAAAGAAGAAGCGGTTAGTTGCGCCCACAAAGTGGAAGAAATCAGTAAAAGGGTCGGTAGAATGTAACGAATCATTTGGAATGGAGCAGTTAGAAAAGGAATACGATGAGTTGATGAAACGCAAAAGTAAATGAACATTGCTGTTTTTTAACAAATCGTTTTGTAAAAAACCAAACGTACCCCATTTTGCAATAGATTTCACTTCTCTCAAAAACATCCATGAACAACCCTCAAAACCAGCTACTCCTTGAGCCCGTTTTTCCCTCTGATTATCCCGAAGTTACTGAGGTTTGGGAGGCGTCGGTACGGGCCACTCATCACTTCTTGCCCGAGGCCGATATTCTTTATTTCAAACCCTTGATTCTGAATGAGTACCTGAAAGCCGTCGATTTGGTCTGCACCAAAGACCCTGCGGGACGGATTCTGGGCTTTATGGGCGTCCATGGCGATAGCCTTGAAATGCTCTTTATTCATCCCGACGCACGCGGCAAGGGCATCGGAGCGCAATTTGTTCAGCACGCTATCCATCAATTAAACGTACGAAAAGTGGATGTCAATGAGCAAAATCCGCAGGCAGTAGGATTTTACGAACACATGGGCTTTGTGGTTGTAAACCGCTCAGAATTAGATGGTTTGGGCAAGCCCTACCCTCTTTTGCACATGAAATTGAAATAGGCGGTGGGTGTAGCAAAAAAAGAGGCCAAAAACGAATCGTTTCTGGCCTTGACTGCATTGGCGGGTGTTTATTTATATTTTGCTTCGTCCCGCAATTAAACTCAACAAAAACAACACAATCGCAATGTAGAATACAATTTTGGCCAAGCCAGCAGCGCTTGCTGCAATACCGCCAAATCCTAAAACAGCCGCAATGAGGGCTACAACTAACAAAATTACAGTCCAGCGTATCATAGTAGTAAGGTCGTTTTGAAGTTAGAGAAGTTATTAAACTACCCTATTCCTTACAATGCTATGACCAGCCCTATTTTGGGGAATATTCCCAATTTATTGCTGAAAACTCGCTTTTTTCACAAAAAAATGTAGAAAAATATCCACACTTCTACCCCAGACTTGCACGTACTACCGCTACCGTTACCAGCAGTTGCCCCACATGCCGCTGGGTATGCTCCGCCGCGTGAAAAAGCAACCCCAACACAGTCGAGGGGATTTGGGCGCGGCCTACCCCTCGAATATCGGTGAGCGTCTCAGGGTTAGTGCGTTGAATTTGGGCCAATGCCCGCTCTATCTGTTGACTGAACAATTGAAACAACGCATCAAACGTTTCCGAATTTTCCTGCGGTTTACCTTCGTTGGCGAGCCATTGCAACTGCTCAGCGTTCAGAGATTCAGCCCGGGCGTAGGTAAAAAGCCGGTCGAGTACCCCCGTCAGGTGTTGCAAATGAAACCCAACCGAAGCTACTCCTGCGGGGCGTTCCCAGAGTTGATTTTCGGGAAAACCTTTGGCCAAGGCCTGCACTTCTTCGCGGGCCTGCAATAGGGCATGAGCTACCGGCTGCAGCAAAGCTGGAATTTCGGGAAGTGGCCCCCTCAGCCAGACTTCACGTTTATCAATGGGCGTCATAGAAATGGTTTTTTGAGTAACAAAACAAACCGCGGGTAATTCATCCGTTGTTCTGTTTTTTTAGCTGACAAATATCACCTCAGTTTTCGTAGAAGGTCATTCTGTAATAATTTTCTAACGGTAATCTTTAAATTACTGTTTACAAATACCCTTTATTGCCATGACAAAAGCACTCAGATTTACGGCTATTTTTCTCCTGCTGTTCAATGGCATCGGTGCGCTCTATGGCGGGGGCCTGCTTATTCTTGACCCCACAGGCGGCAAACTGCAACTTCCGTTAAGCTACCTCCAGCACGCTCCGTTCAAAGATTACCTCATTCCTGGCATTGTGCTTTTCCTCGCCAATGGCGTTTTGAGCTGTGTTGTGTGTATCCTTACATTTACTCACCACAGGCGCTATGCCCATTTCATCATTTTGCAAGGGGTAATTCTGAGCGGCTGGATTCTCATTCAGGTGTTGATGGTCCAAACGGTTTATCAGTTACACTATCTCATGGGAGCTGTTGGCCTAGCGTTGACGGGAGCAGGAAGTCTCTTACTTATAAAAGACATTTCAAAACAGCCACTCCAATAATTAAGCCTCCACAATGCTTTCCAGGTCGGCGGGAGAATAAAAAATGGACTTCAGGGTTTTGTTGTCGGCGGTTCGGTAGACGAGGTATTTTCCGCTGTCTTCTTTATAATAACATTCCGTGCCTTTGGCCTCAAAATGCTTAACGGTGGCTTCGGCTTCTTCGATGGTATTGCAGGCTTTGCTCATGTTTGATCGTTGTACTTCATCAAACAACGCTTTGACCTTACTACCCAATCCATACTCCAACACCGCCCCCGACAAAACGTACTGAATATCGGCCAAGGCATCGGCCACGCCCACGATGTCTTTCTCCAAAATCGCCACTTCTAACTCTTTCAGTTCTTCCGCAATCAGGGCCACACGCAGATTACAGCGCTCGGCAGACGGAATCTGGGGGGTATCTAAGATAGGGTGTTTGAAAGTACGGTGAAATTCAGCAACTTGATTGAGGCAGTCTAATTGTTCCATTGAATATACGGTTATCCTTTTGATAAATGAGACTCAAAACTACAAAAAAACGCGGAGAAGCCTCTCCGCGTCCGTCAATAACGACCAAGTTCATTTCTTAAAATCAATTTCCCTGTTTAGGCAAAAACGAAGTATCTAACTCGTATACGCCGTAATCTTTGGGAGAAACACGTACCGTCACTTTTTGCCCTCGCGACATAAAAGGCGACGGATCAAACCAAATGTTATCGCTTTCGTAGCTATAAACTTTTTGGGACTGTGGTTCAAAATATTGAGCAATAATCATCCAGGGATGTTTTCCACCTACCGAAAGAGATGTATTGTACCGAACATCCACGACGTCGGCCATGATAATTTGACCATTCAGGCGCAACCAATCGTTTAGGCGTTTGCGACGCCAGCGCCAGATAAATCCGCCATAACCTATTGCCCCAAAAATAAGCCCTATACCACCAAAAATACCGGGCACAAGCCATGACTCAAGCCCCGAAAGAACTACTTCGTCGGGATCATTTGGCAAATACCATAGGGTTACATTTTCCCCTTCGTCGTAAGACGGCGGACTTGAATACGTAGATGAATAGTAAGTGCGGCTCTCCCCCGATTGCGTCATGAAAGAGATAACAGGCGCCCGTCCTCCTTTTGACGAACTACTGAACGATACAACTGTCCCCGTGGTTTTGATACCGTTTCGTTTGATTTTCTGATCGGCACTCCAAGTAAGAAAGCCGATGGCAGCGAAGAGTGTTCCCACGGCTGCAAATATGGCAAAGAAAATACCGAAAAAATTATTCTTCATCTGCGTATAAGTTAACAAACAATAGACTGGATATCAGCTTTGTTTTTAACAAAGCTAAAAACTAATTTTTATACTGAAAAAGCAATTTATTCAACGGCAAAACCCCCACGGTTCAACGCCTTTATGGTACGGCTCACTGCTTATTTTGCCCCGTTTCAGCCCCAAAACCTAACGCTTTGGTGAGTTTTATTTTTCTTTTCAATCCCTTCTTTCTACTTTCATCGCATCCCAATTGTATCAATTCAGCTTGTCAAATCCGTTTAATGAAGTAAAAGAAGGCCATTTTTTTTGCACTTTTACATCTTACTTAACTTTTTTCAGCCACAACAAATGCGGACAGGCTCATCCCTTTTTCTTAGTCTACTTTTGAGCTGTTGGACACGGGTTATGGTGCTGGGGCAATCTTCCGAAATCTCTTTTCAGCACCTGAGTCCTGAGCAGGGGCTTCCTATTCATTATTGCACTGGTATTGCCCAAGATACATCGGGGTTTATCTGGATTGGTACGTTGGCTGGACTAGCACGTTATGATGGGATTCGCTGCAAAATTTTTGACCACGATCGCCAAAACCCCCATTCGCTTTCGGATATTATTGTTCGTTCCGTTTTGTTATCCAAAAATGGAACCCTTTGGGTAGGAACGCAGCATGGATTTAACCGAATGGACTTTAAAACACAACAATTTGAGCGGTTTCATTTTACCAAATACGGTGAGCGTTCCGATTATATTCGCTGTATCGGCGAAGACTTCCGGGGTAAACTCTGGCTCGGTAGCGCCAACGGGCTGATTCTTTTTGACCCCAAAACCAAGCAATCAGAATTAGTAAAACTTCCTACCGACCCATCCTCGAAGCCACTCGTTTATTCTGTTCGCTCGTTGTTGATTGACGGCCCCACGGTTTGGATTGGCACCGATTTGGGGCTGTATCACTACAATATTGAAGAGAATTCTTTTCAGGTTTTTTGCAAAAGCGATGAATTGGGCACCATTCCCGACAACTCCGTGACGGCTTTGGCAAAGCACCCCAAAACGGGAAATATCATTGTTGGCACCCGCAATGGTACGTTGTCGATGTTGAGCCTTGCCACCGAACATTTCATAAAAATGGACATTCCGCTGGCCGAACCCCGAGAAATTAGCTCGGTGTTTTTTTCCAAAGATGGAAAACTCTGGATATGTACCCAAGGACAAGGGATTTTTTGTTATCACGAAAACCAACGAAAGTTTATTAATTACCAAAGTCAAATCAACGTACCCAATAGCCTGAGTTCTAACTATGTGCGAACCGCATTTCAGGACCGTTCGGGCGTACTTTGGTTTAGTACTGCTTATAAAGGCATCAGTCGATTTAACCCTGCTAGTCAGTCTTTTACTTCTCCTTTAAAAGAAGCCAATTATCAGCCTACCACTGCCAACGGCGGGGCCATTAATCGGATTGCGGTCGACAGTAAAGACAACCTTTGGTTGGGAACCGACAACGGCGTGGTGTGGGTCAATCAAACTACCAATACGTACAAGGCCTATCGCCACGACCCTAAAAACAAAAACAGTCTTGCCGACAACGGTGTTAACTCTATCTACGTTGACCCCGACGACAAGGTGTATATTGCTACCCAGCACTTTCAGCATTTGGACCCTACCACGGGCAAATTTACGATATATGACCATCTGCCCAATGAAGCAATGCCCTCGCCGCCCCCTATCATTCCTGGGCGTCATTTTGTAGCGGGCAGGCTTGTGTACGATTTACACCCCACGTCAGATGGGAGGGTGTTTATTGGCACCGACGAGGGGCTAAATATATTTGACCCTAAGACCAAAACTTTTACCAACCGCTTTAACGATGAGCGTATTCGACGTTTGCCTCTGAATCGCTACAACAGCCTATACACCGACAGCAAACAGAATCTGTGGGTAGGTTGCGGGGTTGACGAGGTGCTTTGCATCAGCCCCGATTTATCAAAAGTGACCACTTATCGGTACCAAGAAGATAACCCAAAGAGCCTGCCTGACAACGGTGTGATGTCTTTTTCGGAAGACTCAAAGGGCAATATATGGATGGGAACTGATAATGGCCTAGCCTGCCTTGACCCCAAAACTCAATCGTTTACCAATTATTTTACCCGTCATGGCATTGCAAACAATTACGTATCGGCGCTTATAAGGGTCCGAAACACGCTGTGGATGGGAACCGCCAATGGCTTAACGCGGTACGACGAGCAACAAAAACGGTTTGTATCCTTTGGCCGAGCCGATAACCTTGAGGTGCTTTCTATCGAGACCAAATCGGTGGCCAAAGATAAATTGGGTAATTTGTATTTTGGAGGACTGTACGGATTGGTGAGGTTTCATCCCGACCGCGTAAAAACCAACACGTTTGTGCCGCCTGTGGTCGTAACATCGTTGAGGGTGCACGGTCAGGAAGTGCTTCCTACGCACATTCCCCAAAACAACCTTCCGATTACGTTAGCATACGATGAAAACGACCTTACCATCGAAGCCGCTGCCCTAAGCTATGACTATTCCGAAAACAATCAGTTTTCATTCTGGCTCGAAGGCGTCAAAAATGATAATGGCTGGCGAGTCCCTACGACCCAAGCAAACATCAGCTACCTCAACGTACCGCCTGGGGAGTATACGTTGCACGTCAAAGCCGCCAACAACGACGGGGTCTGGAACCCAGCTCCGTATACCCTGCGTATCATCATCAATCCTCCATTTTGGCAAACATGGTGGTTTCAAACATTAATGGTAATGCTGGTCGTAGCCATCGGCGTTTATATTTATCGTTCTCGCGTAAAAATCATCCAACGCGAACACGCCACGCAGGTAAAATTGTTGGAAGAACAACAAATGCTTCAAAACCAACTCAATCAAGAATTGACCGAAAAACTGGATTTTCGCCAAAAGTTTGAAATTGTCCAAAAACAACAAGTTGAAACCGAGCGCAAAGCCATTATGCTTGAGCGTGAAAAAGTACTAGCTCGTTATCAGGGACTTATCAACCAACTCAATCCCCATTTTTTGTTTAACAGCTTGGCAGTTTTGGACAGTCTCATCTACAAAGACCATAAACTAGCCTCCAAATACCTGCGTCAATTGACAAAAGTATACCGGTATCTGATTGAAAATGACGACAACGAAGTGGTCATGCTAGAACAAGAACTACGCTTTGCCCGTGACTTTATAAGCCTGTTGCACATGCGATACGGCACGGGGCTATGCGTCGAAATAGACATTCCCGACGAGTTATCGCACAAAAAAGTGGTCCCCGTTACCTTTCAAAATTTAATTGAAAACGCCATTAAACACAACACAACCAGCGTAGAATCACCTCTTTGGGTAAAAATCAGAGAAGAAGACAATTATCTTATTTTTGAAAATAACCTGCAAAAACGCGGAACCGTAACTACTTCCAACAAAAAAGGACTAGGCGATTTTCGGGCTTTGTATAGTTACCTAACCGACCGTCCAATGCAAGTAAAAGAAACCGTCGACCGTTTTACCGTTTATGTCCCATTGCTGGATTAACGCTTCGGTTTTAGCTTTTGCAGGATTAGCCATCCAAACCGACGTCTTAGGCTGTTTTTTTTAGTTATGCTGTTTAAACCATCTAATTTTATACAACCAACCCACACATAACCCATGAATGATCAACAAAAAAAGCTGGTACAAACCAGTTTTGCCCGTATTGTTCCGAAATCAGAGTATGCTGCTCAAGTGTTTTATACGCGTTTTTTTGAACTAGTACCTGAGGTAAAGCATCTTTTCAAAAGCGAGCTCAAAACTCAGGGCATCAAACTTTTTCAGGTGATTAGTTTTACGGTATGTTCTTTGGATAATATGGATGAACTACTGCCGCTGTTGCAAGATTTGGGGCAGAAACACGTGAAGTACGGCGCCAAAGAAGAGCATTATCAATACATTGGAGAAGCCTTGTTGTGGACATTGGAAAAGGTACTAAAAAGTGATTTTACCCCCGAAATACAACAAGCGTGGATTGATGTATACAGCGTGATGTCGGCCGCAATGATTGAAGCTGCTCACCAACAAACGGCCTAATGAATGAAACCAACGCCTAAAATACAATCTACACCACCCGAAATACCCGCCCCAGAAGCAGGTGAAAAAAACGCGTACGATAGTGACCACTCGGAAGTTAAATACCAAAATTTAGTTAGCCAACTCAATCCCCATTTTTTATTTAACAGTCTGGCCACCCTTGAAAGTCTGATTTACAGTGACCAAAGGCTGGCCGTCAAATTTTTAAGCCAGTTGACCCGCGTCTATCGCTACGTTCTGACCACCCGGCACACTAAATTGGTAACGCTGGGGGAAGAGTTGTGTTTTATCAAAGATTACGCAGATTTGCTCCAAACCCGCTTTGGAAAAGGGCTGGCAGTATGCCTTACAGTACCCGAAACATATTATTCCTATCAGATTGTTCCGACCACGTTGCAGATCCTGATTGAAAACGCTACCCGGCACAACCTAACCGACCCCGACTCTCCGTTGCTGGTTACGATAAAAACTGAAAATCAACGACTTATCATCGAAAACAACCTCCAAATCAAACGTACCTTGGAAGTTCAAAATCGGCAAGGCTTAAGCAGCTTGCGGAATTTATACGCTTATTTTTCAGAAACGACGCTTGAGATTCAACAAACACCCGAATGCTTTCGCATCATATTGCCATTACTTTAACCTGACCAAACACCATGAAAGTACTCATCGTAGAAGACGAAGCCCTCATTGCCGAACAGCTCCAACGAATGTTGAAAGATATTGCGCCCCAGGCCGAGGTGCTCGACGTGTTGCACAGCGTAAAAAACGCCCGACGGTGGTTTATGCAAAATGCCGAGCCCGATTTACTTTTCATGGATATTCAGCTCTCCGATGGTATCAGCTTCGATTTATTTAACTATTTCGACATCAAATGTCCGATTATTTTTGCCACCGCTTACGACGAATACGCCATCAAGGCCTTTAAGGTCAACGGTATTGATTATCTCTTAAAACCCATCGACGAAGAAGACCTCATTCGCGCCCTGGGTAAATTTAAGGCACTGCAAAAAAGCCAAAGTATTTCGACCGAAGTGCTGCAAACACTGGCCAATCACCCTTCTCAAATCGGACGGACGTACAAGGAAAAGTTGATTGTTCAGCACCGCAATGCATCCATCCCCATCAACTTGGCCGATGTATCGCTGTTTTATCTTGACCAAGTAATATTTGTGGTAACCAATGACGGTCAAAAATACATTGCCGAACAAAACACACTGGATGAAATCGAAGACATCCTCAACCCAAATGAGTTTTTCAGGGCGGGACGCCGGCAAATTATCAATCAAAATGCCGTTGAAAGTTATAAGGGTGATACCTCTGGGAAACTATACGTAAAACTACGAAGTAGCCACGTCTCCGAAGTAGAAATTAGTCGAGAAAAAGCCCCCGTTTTTAAACGCTGGATTGACCGCTGAGCTAAAGCTTTACACCAAAACAGCCGCGTTATGAAGGTATATTTTCATAATGCGGCTGTTTTATTTCAAGAAAATTCGACAATTATCATTCCAGAAGCTGTCTACGATTCGCTTCTGACGGAGCTGGCACCAGAGGTATTGGAGCGCACCGAAGCCGTACCACGATAACGTACACTACTCGCGCCGCTGGCTTCCACTTCCAGTTTGCCGTTTACGCTTACGCGCACGTTGCTAGCTCCCGAAGCATCCAGAAAGGCCTCTTTCACGGGAAAATCGTAGGCTTTCAGCGAGGTAGCCCCCGACACTTCCCCTTCCAAGCGGTTGGCCGAACCCGTCAGCACAATCGTAGAGGCCCCCGAAGCATCCATCACGATTCTTTGGGCTTTCACCTGGATATCGGATTTAGAAGCACCCGAAATATCCAAATCCAAGGTTCCTAAATCATTAAATCCTGACACTCTCGACGTCGTAGCTCCCGAAAAATCAAGGGCTTTGACGGTGGGCATCGAAATCGTGACCGATATGCGTTTACGGTTACGGTTCCAACCAAATGAGTCCTTGTAACGAATACGGAGTTTTCCAGCCGACACATCGGCTTCCAAGTCGTCGAGGTCTTGCTTACGGCCTTCTACTTTGACCGAATAGTTTCCTTTAGTGACCGTAATTTCAAACGCACTTCCCAACGAAAGGCGGTCAAAATCTTTAAGATTAAAAGTACGGGTAATGCGGTCTTCGTCTTGGCGTTCACGGTTTTCGGCCGAAAAAGAGCAGGCTACTAAGAAAAAAGCGCTGGCAAAAAGAAGGGTGGTGAGGCGGTAAAAAATGGCTGTTCTCATATCAATTTCAGGGGTTTTTGTGTATAAGATGCAAAAGTTAAATTCAATGTTGCATAAACACTATTTTTTTTATTTGAACGTTGCATTAGCCAACACAAACGGACGTTTATTCTTTTCGAGACAATCGAAGGTAACTAATTCCTTTCCGGTTACATTTGCGCCTTAAATTACTAATTAACCTATCTTCAATTTTAAGTTCAATGAAACGCAGAACCTTTCTCCAAACCACCGCTGGTCTTGGTGCCCTTGCCTTATTGCAATTGCAGGCCGAAGCCAACCCACAACCCAAAGCCGTAGGCCTACAACTGTACACCCTCCGCGAGGATATTCAAAAGCAGGGTATCGAAAAAATATTGGCAGAAGTGGCCAAACTTGGCTACAAAAAGGTGGAAAATTTTGGCTATGCGCAAGGTAAGTTTTTCAAAAAAACACCTGCTGAATACAGTCAACTCCTAAAAGACAACGGGCTTTCGGCCGTCAGTGGGCACTATATGACTGCACGTACGCCTGGCATGACCGATGGCCTGACAAAAAACTGGGAAAAAGTGGTAGAAGATGCCGCCGCTATCGGTCAGCAATACGTTGTGCTTGCCTACCTGATGGACAGCGAGCGCAAAGCCGAGGATTATAACCAACTGTTTGATTTGCTCAACAAAAGCAGCGATATCGCCCTTAAATCGGGCCTGACCATGGGCTATCACAACCATGATTTTGAGTTTACCCAAAAAATCGACGGCCAAAAGCCTTATGATTTATTGCTCAAAAACACCAATGTTGTCATGGAAATGGACTTATATTGGGTCGTAAAAGCGGGCGAAAATGCGGCGGCCTACTTCGCCAAACACCCGAATCGTTTTCCACTTTGGCACGTCAAAGACATGGCCAAAACCCCCGAAAAAGAGTTTTCGGAAGTGGGCCTCGGTAGCATTGATTTTGCCAGCCTCTTCAAGCAAGCAAGCGTAGCGGGCCTCAAGCATTACTTCGTAGAGCAGGATGTATGCAAGCGGCCTCCGCTAGAAAGTATCCAGATAAGCATTGATAATATTCAGAAAGCAAAATGGGGATAAATTGAAAACCGCCCCTGTCGTAGACAATGAAAGGGGCGGTTTGTTTTACCTAAGAAGATAGAATGTGAATATAACTATCGCAACGTCAAAATATACATGCCTCCCTTGTATTCGGATTCTGCCACTTTGCCCTTTCCCTTGTATGCCACTTTAAAACCGTGGTTTTCGAGCAAATAAAGGGCATCGCGCAGCGACATTCCTCTTAGATTGGGCAATTTATTGGGGTCGGCATCGCGGCTTTCCCATTTTATACCATCCTTATCTTTTTTGGCTTCTACCCATCCGTTGGTATTCACCAGCGACTCAATGTCCATTTCTTCAGCCACTACCCGCAAATCATCGGCGTGCCCCGCCCGTAGCTGACGCGACATTTCGGAGTTCTTATTTTGTTGTTTCGGAATCGGGGGGTGCATGGTTATGTCATACCCCACTATCCGGTCTACCACTTCTTTAAAAACGGGCGCCGCCACACTACCTGCGTAAAGCTGCTCCATACTAAATCCGCGCGGGCTGTCAACCACCACCAACACCGAATAACGAGGAGCATCGGCAGGGAAATAGCCGATAAACGACGTATTGTACAGCCCTGGCACGTAGCGGCCATTCACGAGTTTTTGAGCGGTACCTGTTTTCCCAGCAATTTTGTAAAACGGATTTTTGATATTTGTGGCCGTTCCGTGGTCTACAACTCCTTCCAACATTTTTCGGGCGTTGCGCAAAGAATTTTCCGAAGCAATGCGTTCTTCACTCCGAAATGGCACCATTTCTTGCACAATTTGATCGGCCTGTTTGACCTGTTTGACCAACATCGGGCGTACCCAGTAACCATCATTGGCAACGGCATTA
>JAIXPV010000330.1 GCA_027486105.1 Runella sp.
AGATGTTAAGAAGCGCTCGGTGCAGTTATTTTATGCAAAAGTAAGAAGAATATTCGATTTTCCCCAATCAACGCAACAAATTTTGTATTTTTTTAATATTATACCTCGCTTACACTACCTGCTTCGCACTTCAAGACGCGTGCAGGGTACTTTTTTAGAAAATCATAATTGTGGGTAGCCATCAAAATGGCGGTTCCCGCCGTATTAATATTCTGAAACACTTGCATGATTTGTTCGCCTACTTCAGGGTCAAGGTTTCCAGTGGGCTCATCAGCCAAGAGAATCTGAGGCTCGTTGAGCATGGCCCGGGCAATTACAACCCGTTGTTGCTCGCCGCCCGAAAGTTGGTGGGGCATTTTCTTTTGTAAGGTACCCAATCCTACTTGCATTAGCACTTCCGAAATCCTGTTCTTGATGGTAGCTTTGTCAGTCCAGCCAGTGGCTCTAAGTACAAACTCAAGATTTTCTTCTACAGTACGGTCAAAGAATAATTGAAAATCTTGGAAGACAATACCGATTTTACGCCGAAGAAAAGGCACATCAGCCTGCTTGAGCTTTTGCAACTGATAACCAACCACTGTTCCCGTGCCCGACTCCAGCCACAGGTCGGCGTAGAGTGTTTTGAGCAGAGAGCTTTTTCCGCTTCCCGTTCGTCCGATTAAAAAAACAAAATCACCTTTATTAATTACGAAGTTTACATCTGCCAACACCAGCTTATTGCCGTTTTGATAAATGTCGGTATGTTCAAGTTGAATAATCGGTTCAGATGAAAAAGCAGTCATATGTTCAGTGGTGAGTAGTGAGCAGTAAGTAGCGAGTTGTGAAGGTTAATATTTTCCACTGAATCCTATCTACTGACTGCTCACCCCTATATTTATTGGTTTCCTTTTTTATAATCCGCTAGGAATTTTTCTAAGCCGATATCGGTCAGGGGATGCTTAAGCAACGAGGTAATAACGCTTAAAGGGCATGTAACCACATCGGCACCTAATTCGGCACATTTCAAAAGGTGGATAGAATGACGAACCGACGCCGCCAAGACTTCGGTGGTATAACCGTAGTTTTGATAAATGGTCACAATCTGCTCAATCAGGTCCATCCCGTCCATGGACACATCGTCCAATCGGCCAATAAAAGGTGATACGTAGGTAGCGCCCGCTTTGGCCGCCAACAATGCCTGCCCTGCCGAAAACACAAGGGTACAGTTGGTCTTAATACCCCGATCTGAAAGGTGTTTGATGGCTTTTACTCCATCTTTAATCATGGGTACTTTTACAACAATTTTCTCGTCAATTTCAATCAACTCATCCGCCTCTTTGATCATCCCCTGAAAATCAGTAGCAATTACTTCGGCACTAACGTCTCCATCTACAATATCACAAATTGCTTTGTAGTGGGCCATGATGTTGGCTTTGCCAGTGATTCCCTCCTTTGCCATCAAAGATGGGTTGGTAGTAACGCCATCCAACACGCCCAATTCATAGGCTTCCCGGATTTCACTCAGATTTGCGGTATCAATAAAGAATTTCATAAAAGTCTTTTTAAGTTATCACCTGCAAAGTTAGGTAAACCCTTTGTTTCATGAAACTTTTAATTGAATTTATGGCAGATCACCTCCTCTCTTTACTATCCCCTTTTTTTGGTAACAAACACGCTCATTCATACGTTTTTAATATTTGAAACTTGTATTATAGAAATTAATTATTGTAATTTGCCGTCTGGTTAAAGCATTTGTGACAACAAATACTTGGAACAATCCAAAAACCGTAGTAGTGAGTGCGTTACAAATTGCGAAAACCAATTAGGTAATTATTCACAAAAACCAATTTTCAACCTATGATGAACAGTTTCCCCTTAGCAGGTCGGGCTTCTTTAGCTCGACAGAGGTCTTTGGTCAGCAAATTTTTGTTGACAGTCCTAGTCTCAGTAGTATCGTTGGGGGTATGGGCCCAGGACAAACAAGTGTCCGGTAATGTAAAAGATGCAAGCGGTACCGGTATGCCCGGTGTCAGCATCGCCGTAAAGGGTACCCAACGAGGTGCCAACACTGATGTAAATGGTAACTATAAAATCTCCGTACCCGACAATGCTACGCTTGTTTTCAGTTATGTAGGATACAAAACGCTGGACGTAGCAGTTGCGGGTCGTGACGTAGTTAATGTTACTTTAGAAGAAGACAATCAAGTCCTTAATGAAGTAGTTGTAATTGGTTATGGTACTGTTCGCAAAAAAGATGCTACGGGTGCAGTCAATGCCATTGGGGTGAAAGACTTTAACAAAGGGGTCATTACCTCTACCCAACAACTCCTTCAAGGACGTGTAGCGGGAGTAGCTATAACGCAAAACAACGGCGAACCTGGTGGCGGTATAAATGTGCGTATCCGAGGTACCTCTTCTGTACGTGGCGGAAACGGCCCTCTTTTTGTAGTGGACGGTGTGCCTTTGGCAGGCAACAACGTTACTGGAGATGGTCAAAACGGCGGTTTGGGAGGTTCAGCACCTCGCGACCCACTGAACTTTTTGAATCCTGACGACATCGCCAGCATGGACATCTTGAAAGATGCCTCCGCTACTGCTATTTACGGTGCGCGTGGTGCAAACGGTGTGATACTAATTACAACCAAAAAAGGTAAAGGCAAAGGATCTGTTGATTACTCTTACTCGCTGGGTGTGAGCAATATCACTAAAAAGTTCGACCTTTTGAGTGCTGATGAGTATGTAAAGGCAGGCGGTACCAACAACGGTGCAAAAACTGACTGGCAAGATGAAGCCTTCCGTACGGCTCTTACCAACCAACACAACATTTCGTACGGCGGTGGCGATCAGTCTAGCAACTACCGCTTTTCTTTTGGAGTTCTTGACCAAGAAGGTATCATCAAAAACTCTGGTATCAAGCGTTATTCTGGTTCGTTCAGTGGTAGCAAAAAGTTTATTAACGACAAACTCACCATAGGCTCAAGTATCAATTTCGCTCAAACATTGGATAGTGGTGTACCCGTAACAGACAATGCAGGTTTCTCAGGTGACTTGTTGGGCGCGATTTTGAAAACAAATCCAACCAATAAAGTTTATAACGCTGACGGTACGCCTTTTCAGACTACTTCTGTAGAACCCAACCCAATTGCAATTCTTAAATATACCAGAGATAATACCAAAGCCATACGTGTTCTTGGAAACTTGAATGCAGAGTATGAAATTATCAAGGGATTAAAGTTTAAAACTGTATTGGGTTTTGACCAATCTATGTCTTCTCGTAAGGCGGCTTTCTCACCTTTGTTGGTAGCTGCTGATATTGATAAAATCGGACAGGTTTACTTGACTGATATCGAAACAGAAAACCGCTTGATGGAAAACTACTTTACCTACAACAAAAAGTTTGGTAATGTTACTTTCGATGGTTTGTTGGGTTATTCATACCAAAGCTTTGATTTTTATCAGAAAAATGCAAACGCAACCAATTTTAGAACCACTGATATGGATTTGATGATTAACAACCTGTCGTCAGCCAACAACTCTGCTGGTAAAGGAAGTATCATTAATGGATCAAGTTCTAACTTCAATGAGTTGCAGTCGTATTTTGCACGTGCCAACTTCGGTATTGGTGAAAAATACCTCCTTACGGCTACCGTTCGTGCAGATGGTTCTACACGTTTTGGTGGCAACAACAAATATGGGGTATTCCCTTCTTTTGCAGCCAAATGGCGCTTAATTGAAGAAGATTTTGTTCCTAAGAATGTATTCTCTGATTTAGGCTTGCGTGTAGGTTATGGTGTGACAGGAAACCAAGAGCTTCCTCACAATCTCT
Source organism: Runella sp. (assembly GCA_027486105.1). Classification (GTDB taxonomy): domain Bacteria; phylum Bacteroidota; class Bacteroidia; order Cytophagales; family Spirosomataceae; genus Runella. The sequence continues at coordinate 3,806 of JAIXPV010000330.1, forward strand.
ACATGCAAAGACAACGCTACGGAGGTGCAGGCATTGGCAATGGCGGTACACAATGGAATAATGGTGGCTTAGCAACGGTAGCTTTTGCAAATCCTAACTTGAAATGGGAGTCAACAGCTCAAATCAATGTAGGCCTTGATTATGCTTTCTTAAACAATCGTATTTCTGGTTCGGTAGAATATTACCGCAAAAACACCAACGATTTATTGATTCAAATTCAATCAGCACAACCTGCAATTTCTCCTTTCGTTTGGACAAACTTAGATGCTGATATCATCAATAGCGGTGTCGAGCTGAGCTTAAACGGTATAGTGGTAGATAAGACAAACTTTGGGTTCGACATCAATGCAAACGTAGCATACAATAAAAATCAGGTAAATAACCTTTTGGGAGTTTATGACACAGGCTCAATTAATGGACAAGGTTTGACGGGTGCATTTGCACAACGTATCCAAAGTGGTCAGCCTTTATATGCTTTCTTCCTGCGTGAGTTTGGTGGTTATGATGAGGCAGGTAACTCTCTGTATCCTATAGGTGATTTCCAGAAGTTTTTAGATGGCAAAAGCCCACTACCTACGGTTACGGGTGGTTTGACTTTCAGTCTTCGTTACAAAAATTTTGACTTCAGCACTTTCTTCAATGGTGTTTTTGGCAACTATATCTACAACAATACAGCCAATGCCTATTTCACAAAAGGCTCTTTTGCCAATGGTCGTAACGTAACAAGAGATGTAGTTTCAAGCAAAGAAGGTCCTCTAAATGCGCCTGACGTATCTACTCGCTTCTTAGAAAAAGGAGATTTTGTACGTTTACAAAACCTTAACCTTAGTTATAAAGTTAATACTGGTAACAGTGCTATACGGAGCTTGCGGTTTTTCGTAACAGGGCA
>JAIXPV010000074.1 GCA_027486105.1 Runella sp.
GCCTGCACGGGTTTAGGGTTGTCGCCGCGCCGTATCGGTGAAGTATTCGGGATTTTCAAAGCCTACTGCACCCGCGTAGGCAGTGGCCCTTTCCCTACCGAATTGTTGGACGAAGTGGGTGAGCGGATGCGTCAGGAGGGTCGTGAATTTGGTTCTACTACGGGTCGCCCGCGTCGTTGTGGTTGGTTAGACCTGCCAGCGCTTAAATACGCCATTATGATCAACGGTGTAACGCAATTGGTGATGATGAAAGTGGATGTTTTGAATATTTTTGAGGAAATCAACATCTGCACGCACTACCAACTGGCCGACGGAACCCTCACCGACCGTTTCCCGTACGACTTGTGTACCAATGAGGCCACGCCCGTGTACAAAACCATGAAAGGCTGGGCGCAGTCGCTCGAAAATCTCCATACATACGACGAAGTTCCTGCTGAGTTGGCCGCATATATTGAGTTTCTGGAGGCAGAGCTTAATTTGCCCATCAGCTTTATTTCAACGGGCCCCGACCGCGAAGCCATCATTCACCGCGAAGCACAAATAGCTTAATCCTAGAGCTATTTTTCAATATTTTTATCAGGTGCGGACTTCGGTTCGCACCTTTTTTATTGCCACTTCGCCACTCCGCCTTCCTTAGCGGTTTATGGCCCCAAGTGGCTTTTGGAAAAATCCTTTTTTAATGACCGCTTATTTCTTAGACGATGGGTAGTATCCACATCTTAACGTATTTTTCAAAACTTATTTCCCACTGACAAGTTTATTAGACACACCAGCCAAAGCAGGTGTATCATAAATCAACTTTTCATAAAAAAATGCCTTCTTGTATAATTATTGGTGCGGGAATGACGGGGCTGACAGCCGCGCGTATACTTCAACAAAACGGCTGGAACGTCACGGTCCTCGACAAAGGGCGTGGTGTAGGCGGGCGCATGGCTACCCGGCGTCTGGCCCATGCCCGCGTTGACCACGGTGCCCAGTATTTTACGGCTCGTACCACAGAGTTTCAACAATTTATATCAGAGCTAACCGAAGCAGGTATTGTCCAAGAATGGGCCTTGCAGGATACAGAACTTAGTGATATTTCTTTTCATCATCCGCGTTTTGTGGGAGTGGAAGGCATGAGTAGCATTGCCAAATACATGGCTCAACCACTCAATGTACGAACTAATGAGCGCGTAGTACATATTTCAGGAGATGAAAACGGTTGTATTGTTCTGACGGAATCAGGGCAAGCCTACGAGGCTGATAAGCTCATCATTACCCTACCTGCCCCGCAAGCCTTGGTGCTTTTAAACGACAGTTATCTGCTTACAGCAGCGGCGTCTAGTGTTTTTGAAAGCATAGAATATGCCCCCTGCATTGCCGTAATGGTACTTTTGAATGAGCGTAGCCGTATTCCGGCCCCAGGTATCCTCAAATTTGGGCAAGGCCCCGTGGCGTGGGTGGCCGATAATTTCCAAAAAGGGATTTCAGAAACTACTTCCATTACCATTCATGCAAGCGCTGCCTTTAGCAAGCAGCACTTAGAAGAAGACCTTCCTGCAACGGGCGAATTGCTCATTGATTCTCTCAGCGAGTGGATTCCCAGAACGCAGATTGAGTCGTTTCAGGTGCATCGTTGGCGGTACAGTTTAGCCGAAAAATCTTATCCTCAGCCTTATTATGTCTGCAATATCCCATTTTCGCTATTGATGGGTGGAGATGGCTTCGGACAAGGCAATGTAGAGGGCGCCTTTCAATCAGGGCGGCAAATGGCCAACTTTTTGCTTAAAGTTTAGAAGTAAAAACCAAAAAAATCTGAAACACAGACCTCATATTCCCGCTATCATATCGGCTACCGCTCGGCCAGTGGCCATAGCAGCATTCAACGACGGATAAGAAGTATGATCGCCGCATTCGTACAAATGCGCGCTTATTTTCAAATTTGTTGCGGGTGCGTTGGCGGGGTATTTGACCAACGATTCAGGAATATGATACGTACGAAGATGCTTCCACGTTTTAACTTCATCGCCAAACCAGCCAGTCAGCTCTTGTACGATGCGATCGGTTAGTTTTTTCTCGTCAAACAACTCTAATCCTTGCGTACTTACTGATACCAACGCCTTACTTTCGGGCGCATACGAGGGCGCAATATCGCTGGGCACGCACAAGTTGTGCACCACAGACAGCCGATTTGGATTGAGCGCCAGCATTTTTTCTTTCAATGGAGAACGCTCGGCGGCAAAATAGGTGCAGGTCGTTACGTTATATTCACGTTTCAGGTTCCGCCCCAACAACACATCCGCTTGTCGGGCATCGGTGGCCACCACTATATTTTTAGCAGTCAGCGTTTTGCCATCAGAAAGATGAACTTTATTACCTTCAATTTTTTCTACTTTGGTGTTTAAACGAAGGGTATGGGGCGGTAATTTGGCCGCTATTTGCTCAGGAATAGCCTGCATTCCCCCCGCAGGAATGACGGCGTCACCAGTATAAAATTGCTTGAAAATAAAACGAAAGAAGTTGCTGGAAGTTTCTAGTTCATTTTCCAGAAATACGCCTCCAAAAAAGGGTTTAAAGAAATCGGCAATCATCTCATCGCTCCAGCCATAATTGCGCAAATAAGTGAGCGTATCGGTGGCGTGTTCATAAAAAAAAGCTTCAGTAGATTCTTTGCTTACATTATTTGACAATTGAAGAACCCTGAGCTTATCAACCAGCGTCCCAACCGAAGAAAATAGGGTTTTAAACAATTGAGTAGGTTCTTTGAACGGGTCGCTGATGACCGAAAAATCATTGTCTTTGCGAATCAAAGCGCCCGAACGGAACGATTTTAACGCCAATGTGTTGTAATTCAACAATCTTTGTGCCTCCGGATACGCTGTCAATAATATCTGGAAGCCACGGTCCAATAGGTAGCCATTGACCTTATCGGTACGCACCCGCCCGCCAACCGCCTCGGCGGCCTCCGATACCAAGGGGTTAATGCCAAAATGGGATAAATAACTGGCGCAAGACAAACCTGCGATACCCCCTCCGATAATTATGACTTCGTGATTGGCCATGATTGTAAATGAGTTTTGCACAAATTAAAGCGGAAGCCTCGTTCAAACCAACGTTTTTTTTGTTTTTAACGACCAGTCCGCTCCTTAAAATCTATGGTATCAACAAATTCAATCTAAAACTGTTTGCGTACCTTTGTATCCCAAATTAAATAAAACCACTCGCACCAGCGAAAAATAACCGTTAATACGTACACAAATGCCTAAAGCTGAAATGATTACCGAAAAAGGGACAATGTTGATTGACTTTTACGATCAGGATGCCCCTATTGCCGTTGCCAATTTTATCAAATTATCAAAAAGTGGATTTTACGATGGCCTTACTTTCCACCGCGTCATTCCTAACTTTATGATTCAGGGAGGCTGCCCACAAGGCACCGGCCGTGGCGGTCCGGGATACACCATCAAATGTGAATTGACGGGCAACAATCAGTACCACGATCGTGGCGTTCTTTCGATGGCGCACGCTGGTCGCAACACTGGTGGCTCACAGTTTTTTATCTGCCACAACCGCACCAACACCGCTCACCTCGACCGTAACCACACGTGTTTTGGCAAAGTGGTAGAAGGGTTGGATGTTATTGATGCCATCCGTCAAGGAGATAAAATTACCAAAATCAACATCATCGAAGACGAAGCTTAAGCTTCGTCTTCACCCTTAACCAACATACAAAGATGAAAAAGTGGATTCCAATTTGTTTTCTGGGAATCAGCGTCTTGTTGATGTCCCTGACCCATTCTTCCCCAGTGGCGCTTTCAACAAGCTCAGCCGATTCATTGTCTGACTACGTGGGAACCTACAAAATGAAAGACAACGGGTATTTCAGTACGTTCAAAATCACCCTCAAAGAGGGTGCGCTGTTTGGAGAAGCCGACGAAAACGGGGCCAATAAGCTACTTAAACAAGACAAACCAGATACGTTTAAATCCACTAGCCAATACGGCTCAATCATCACGTTCAAACGTAATCCTGAAACCAAAAAAGTAGTCGGGCTTTCGCTCCTGATTCAGGACACAGAAATGTTGGCGGACAAGCAATAGCGTGTTGTCCAAAAGATAACGGTTAACTTTTCAAAAATCATGAAAGTAGAATTAGTACGCGTAGACGACGGCTTTCATTTTGAGGCCACTGGTTCATCGGACCAAAAAGTACACACCGATGCTTCTCCAAACATTGGCGGCAAAAACATGGGCGTACGCCCGATGGAATTATTGCTGATGGGACTGGGAAGCTGTACGGCCATTGACGTGGTGCTGGTCCTAAAAAAGCAGCGTCAAGAGATATTGGATTTTCGGATTTCGGTAGAAGGTGACCGAATCAAAGAAGACGGCACCGAGCGTTCGCCTTTCCGCAAAATAACCATTCACTATTTCTTCAA
>JAIXPV010000696.1 GCA_027486105.1 Runella sp.
ATTCGGCATTGGTCAGACAATTGGAGAACAAAGTCGGCATGTTGATTTACAGTCCTGAGACTGCCAAAGGAAAGGAGCATTCATTATTTACCATCGGCGTTTTGCCGACGCAGAAGGTAGAGTTACAAACCGCCAAAGGAGACGTCGGATTTGAGGATATAAACATGCCCGTCGTGGGCAGAGTCGCCAATGGAAATGTTACTGTCAAGGGCGGTAAAGCCAATGTATCACTGCAACTGCAAACGGGTGACATCAAAGTACAACAAAGTCAATGGCAAGGGAGCGTAATGACCCGAAAAGGAAATATCATTCTCGAAGATAGCCCTTTGCTTGAAGGGCATACCCCAAACGGCACCGTTACCCATAGGTACACCGAGGCGGGATTCAAAGATAAAAGCAATTCTAGTGGCGTTTCGCTCATTCAATCCTTTGAAAAAGGCCGTTTAGAACTAACAGGGGCAATTCCATCGGCTACTCTTCAGCTTTCAGAAGGCCAAATTGTATTGGAGGGCATCGTTGATGATGCGCATTTATTGATTAGAGACAAGGGAGATATTACCGTAAAACAAGCAGGAAAGCGATTGGAGGTGACCCATCGAAAAGGCACCGTTGACATTACGGCCCCAACAAGTTTTGAGTCCTTGCACATCAATTGTGAACAAGGAGAGGTAAATCTGCACCTGCTTAAATCGTTTGGGGGCACCGTAAGGATTCTGAGTGAGGTGACGGGAAGGGAAAAACCTGACTTTAGGCTAACTAATTTCTGGCAATCGGAGACGCCCGTGTTTGAACAAATTCCAGCGGAAGAAAAAGGCAAAACGATACCAGGCTATTTCCGCTACGTATTTGAAAAGAAATTGGGAGAAGCCAACGCTACCTTGATTATCCACGTCAAAAATGCCCACCTCCACCTCAACGCACTCTAAGCCACACCCATGAAAAAGACCTTACTCCTTGGACTCTGTTTGCTTTTCTCCTTTCTCTGTCAGGGGCAAAATTATTGGTTGGGACTCAGCAGCGATTGGGATGCCGACTCTAATTGGACAGCAGGTGTACCTACTTCTGGCAGTTCCATTGAAATCGGCCCCAAACCTTTTTTCCCCGTATTAGCCCATGATGTGGAAGTTGATTTTTGTAATATTCAGTATACCTCCATTACCCTCAACAGTTATCAGCTTAAAAGCAATCGAAGTTACATTCTGTCTACTGCCATCAGTTCCACCGGGGGAAAGATAATCACGCATTATTCTGAACGCTTCGGCAATAATACTGTGACAGGAGCCATCACGCTGGAAATGGATAAAGGAAACCTGTACGGAAACGTATTTAATGATGCACTCACATTAATTGCCAATCCTCCTACTGGCGAAAGCTGCTTGACCTGTGACGCTTTATACGTGGGCTGGATAAGCCCCGATACCTTCAAAGGTGAGACCACTTTTATTAATAAAGGAACTCAGAACGGCCTAACAGTGGGTTATCAATCATCCGTTTCCACGGCCTACACGACGGTGTTTGAAAAGAAATTCACCTTTCGAAATGAATCTTCGGTGGGTAATGCCGTCAGCCGCTTTGGGGATGGCGCCATGAGTACAACCACGTCGTTTCCGGGCAAGGTCCTTTTTAAGGACGAGGTCATTTTAGAAGGAACCCATATGGGCAGCAATCAACCCACGCTTAACGTCATTCATGCCGAATTTGAACAAGAGGTTACGGTAAAGATGACGGGCGGAACGGTTCGATTTGGCGTCACAGGTGAGGTTGCCAAACCCGTACTTTTTCAGTCTAATTTACTGCTGGATACGCCAGGAACAGCGATTGAGTTCGGGGATGCTTCCACGACCACGACCATGAGCGTCAATAGCGAAATTGCTGTGGTTTCCGGCCAAATGACTAGCGGAAAAGTGCGGTTTTACAAATTTCGTTCCCTAAATACCGCCGCCCAATTGATTCAGTTGGGCGGCAGTGGACTGGATACCATCGCCACAAGCCACATTTTGACCACCGACAGTACCGATTTTGCGGGGCCCGTCTATTTACGGGCAGATCAGGTGCAACTCAACGGCGGGCGCTTCGCGGGCCTGACCACCGTGGAACAGTCAGGCGCGGCTACGACGGGCGCAGCGACGGGCGTGGGAATCAATACCACTAACGAAGGAGGCAACCGTTTTTTGGATAGTTTGATTATCGTCAACCGTCGCAGTGGTCTTTGGCAGTGGGAAAGCAGTCAACCTGATACGCACAGTAAAGGTATTCAGTTGACCCATGCTGCTTTAGGAACGGGCTGGATCAGTCTGGCCAATACGGGAGAAATCACTTTGCCTCATGTAACCGTGAGCAATACCACTACGGCTTCCGCTTCGGGAGGCATCAAAATTGGCTATGGTGCGGATAGCGTCTTTCTGCCGTCTGATAAACAACTGAAAACACAGGATTTTTCACGGGGCAATCTTGAATTATACCATTTCTTTCGGCAGGGGATCACGGGTGAACAGTCATTAACGCTGACGGACAGTTCGGCGTTACGTATTGAAGCCTCCCTTTTTGAAGGTAATCTAACGGCAAGTTCACCGGGACTGGTTCTTATCTCTTCGGTGTTTAAGAAATTCTCCTCATTCTTGAAGACGGGGAGTTTTCCCAGCTCACAAGTGAGCAATGTCACTTTTTACGACAGCGTGGCGTTTCAGCACCAGGGCAGCGGAGGGGAAATCTTCTTCGGCCCGCTGGACAGCCAATTGCTTAAAACGGGCGGAGCCACTGGTGATTCGTTGGTGCGTGTGATGCCTACGGTGCCCTCTGAGATTGCCGTGGACCGCAACCCCAAACGAATCATTCTAAAGTCAGGTTTTGAAATCCAACCCAACGCTGATTATTCCGCAGTCATCAGCGAAGCCGAAAGCAGTCGTTTATTGAGCGATAACCTGTTGCCTCAGGCAACGCCCAAAACGCCCACCGTGGCTGGTATGGAACGCTACGGCAATTATCCTGTCAGTATGTATACGGGATTACCCGTCATTGAAATTCCTATTTACACCCTACAGGTGGGCGGTATCAGTGTGCCGCTTAAACTCACCTACCACGCCTCGGGCATTAAAGTGACCGATGCCGCTGGCTGGGCGGGATTGGGCTGGACCTTACAGGCAGGTGGCAGCGTAACCCGCAGTGTGGTGGGCAAACGGGATGACCTGTCCGACGGTTGGATGACGACTCCCTTTGATGAGGACCTGCAATCCAATCCTTCCTGCGCCAATCAGCTCGACATTGTTAAAAACTATTATTACGGCGCAAAAGACTCGGGAGCTGACTTATTTTCGTTTCAGTCTCCTTCCGCAAGCGGCAAATTTGTATTTGAAAACGGCAGCACCACTTCGACGAAATTGGTCCCTTTCCAAAAAATCCCCATTCAGTACAGTTTAGGGAGTCAAAAATTTGACCTTACCGACGAACAGGGGATTCAGCATGAATTTGCCGAACGCGAAGGCAATGATACGTGGCATTTAAGTGTATTAAAGGGGCACACCGACCAAGAGCGGGTGGAATTCAATTATTTCAACGCTGGCAGCAGTACCGTCGGCGTGGCCACCAATGATACATACACCATTTACGACACTCCTTCCAATTATCCTTACTTTCTTCCCCCTCCCTCTCAAAGTTCCAGCGTGGGGGGAGAAGTACTGGCCACCAAACATTTAAGTTCCATTGTGTTTCCGACGGGAAAAATCACCTTTGAAACCGATGATACCAAACCCATCAATGATCAGTCGGCCGCTAAATCCCTCTCCAAAATTAAGATTTGGGGCTATGATGTCAACGGCAATTATGTCCTGATTCGTAGTGTTGAACTGGTCCATGATTATTTTACCCGCAGCAACGCCATTGAAAAAGACCTCAAGTTACAGGAAGTCAAAATGCTTGATGCAGACGGCGGTTTGGTGGGCAAATACACCCTGGATTACAACACCTCCTATACCTTGCCTTCCCGCCAAAGTCGGGCGCGGGATGTGTGGGATTATTTCAATAATGCCAGCAGCAATATCACCTTGATTGCCCCCATTACCTTTGACTATAACCCTTCGGGTATTGGGAGTTCTCCACTCACCATCGGCACCGCCGACCGCAGTGTCAACGAAGACTACGCTCAAACGTGGGTACTCAACAAGATAACTTTCCCTACGGGTGGGTACACGGGTTTTGAATACGAATCCAATCAGTATTTCGACGGGACCGTAAAAAAAGCGGGGGGCTTACGCATCAAACAAATTAGCAGCGGTACGCAAACTGGACAGGTGGCTTTTGCCAAACAGTACATTTACGGAACGGGAGGCTCTGGTTATGGCACCCTCAACACCAATCTTAACGGCAATTGGTATCAATCCCTGCAAAATATTCAGGGCACCACCATCGGCCCCGCTCCCGATAACAATTGCGTGAATTATTCCTACCGAATTCGAACCATCAGCTCAACCTCCGCTTTTCCGCTTACACCCGCCGACGGTAGCCCCGTGACCTATCCTGAGGTGACGGAAGTAGAACTCAACGGCAGCGACCAGAACGGAAAAACCGTTTACACTTACCTTGACAGTCCCCTAGACAACTTTGTAGTGCTACCGGGTACGCCTAAAAACTTCATCAAGAGTTATCAGTTTAAGCGGGGTCATTTGAAAGAGAAGAAGGTGTACAATGCCGCCAATACGCTGTTGTACAAACAGACCAATTTTTTCGAAGATATTTTAAGTACCGAACTCACCCCCATCGGGATGCTGACCCACGAACCCATTATCAGTTCCTACGTTTGCGGTGGTTTTTCTTCTCCCTGCGGCGATTACCTCACGGGTCAGTTTACCTATCAGTACTATGGGTTTACCTACGGAGTGACCAAAATGACGTACTCACAGGAGTATTTTTACCATAATGGTAACGAGACTGATTATCAAAAGAAAGAAACGGGCATTCTGTACGATTCCAACCATTATCAAGCCACTGACATCACCACCAAAGCCAGCGGCGGGGATGTCATCTATGAGAAACTGGTCTATCCTCAGGATTTTCCTTACGGCAGCTTTGGGTCAGGGGGAGAATCCAAGGGGTGGAAATTGTTGGTGGACCAAAACCGATACCTACCCGTAGAGCGGGTCAAAAAACGATGGGTCGGAGGATCTCCAAGCATCGAAGTGGTCATGGAAGGATTGTTGACCACCTACCGCGAAAGTAACGGCTACGCCATGCCAAGCCGGGTATTGACGCTTGAAGTCGGAGAAATCGGGGCGCTGCCTTCGGGGTTCAATTATGCCACCCTCAGTGGCAATAACATCGTACCCGATGCGCATTACCGCGAACGGGTCAACATACAAACCTACGACAGCCACAATAATATCATTCAGGTGGCCGCCAGCGACGGCGTAGCCCGCCACTATGACTGGCAAACCCTGACGCCATCGGGCACGCTTCGTTTTTCGTCCTTGGTGGCCGAAACCCTCGGCTATGGCAGTTCCACCCCGCTCACCACCGCTTTTACCTACGCAATTCCGCTGCTGGGCATTGCATCGCGCAGTGAGCCTTCGGGCAGAAACACCATCTTTGAGTATGATTCCTACGGGCGGTTGGCCCGCAGCAAAGACCACGACGGCAACATTGTTCAGCAGTACAGTTACCAATACGCCTCGGCGGGCGGCAGCAATTATATGCGTACCGAAATGCCCCGTATTGCCATGACAAGCCTAAGCGGCAGTTACACGCAGGTGCAGCGTAGCCGCCAATATTTTGACGGATTAGGCCGACCGTTACAAACATTGACCGAATTAGGAACCCCTGATGCGGGAGCCGATTTGTTGGTAAATACGCTGACTTACGATACCCACGGACGCGACAAACTCACCTACCTTCCCGCACCGAGCAGCCAAATGGATGGCAGTTATTCTGCCGCTCACGGCACGCAGGCGCAGGCTTTTTACGGGGATACTCACCCCTATTCGGAAACCGTTTATGAGGCGTCTCCGCTCTCGAAAGTAACGCAGCAGTTTGGCGCGGGGCAGGCGTGGCGCACACCCACGCCCAAACCCGTTAGCACCGCTTACGCCAATGTCAGCGGCATTGCCCGTTTTAAGGTAAGCAGTACGGGAACAGGGATTGATAAGACCGCTTATGCAGACACGGACATTACCACCCGCGCCCTCACCAATGAGCAGGGTAATCAGGTGATTGAATACCGTGATTTGGAAGGTAGAATTGTTCGGAAAGACGTGCAGGAAAGCGCCGGGAATTTCTTGACGACGGCCTATTGCTACGACGATTTTGGCCGTTTGGCCTACGTCATTCCCCCCGAGCTGTTTGTCTGGTTTCAAACCCACAGCAGCCTGAGCGAAAGCGCCACGGAATACCAGCAATGGGCCTTCGGGTATAAATATGACCGCTTTAGTCGCCTTGTTGAAAAGAAAGTACCAAGTGCCGACCCTGAACTGACGGTGTATGATGTTTGGGACCGTCCCGTGTGGAAACGAAATGCCATGCAGGCACAGGCTGGAAAATGGACATTCTTCAAATACGATGCCCTGAATCGGGTGGTGCTTGCGGGAGAAAGAAGCGAAAGCCGTGGCCGCGCGGCTCTGCAAACTGAGGCGGACGGGCAAAGCGTTCACCACGAAGAACGCAATACAACTTCTCCCGTCTATTATACCTTCACGGGCGCTTATCCCACGGTGAATGAAAGTGATTTAATGCACATTACTTATTTTGATGATTACGAAGACTGGCCCGCCTCGGGCATTGGTTTTGTGCAGGGCAGCGGGTACGGAGTGAATTTTGGCTATGCCCTTGGACTGTCTACGGGCGAAAGGACGCGCAATACCGACAATGGGAACTGGCTTAACAGTGCCCATTATTACGACCATCGCGCTCGGTTGGTGCAAACGGTGGGACAGAACTTCTTTGGGCACGTTGAGCGCAGTGAAATGGCCTACAATTTTGTGGGGGATGTCAGCAAGGCACGCCAAACACTCAAAGACCAAAGCGGCACGGCTACCACGCAACTGACCGAATACGATTATGACCACGTAAGTCGAAAGACGGCGGCGTATCAGACCATTAACACAGGCAGCCGTGAAAAACTGGCGACCTACAGTTACGATGCCATTGGGCGACTGCGACAAAAGAAAATCATGCCAGATGGCACATATACCGTGGGCGGCACTCCTGCCACCATCATTCGCTCGGCCGATCCCCCCAGTAATACTTCAGATATTGCGTCACAATATGTGTTATTGCAGCCCACAACTTCCATTACGGCCACCAGCAGCAACACCTATCTGGCCCAAATCGGCATGGGAGGCGGGACAACGAGTATCAGCGGCCTGCAAACCATTGATTATCAATACCACATCCGGGGCGGCTTGCTTGGGATTAACTTGGATGGCTCCCTGAATCCAGCACCCAATGGGCTAGAAGGCGATTTATTTTCCTACAAACTCGATTACGAAACCATCGGTCGTTACGACGGGAACATTGGAAAACAATCGTGGAAGAACGTGCAGGACAATCAATTACGCAGTTATACGTTCACCTATGATCAATCTAGCCGTTTGAAATCCGCCACTTACGCGGGAACCGGCTCGGAAAATTATAGCCTGACTGCCATCAATTACGACCGCAACGGTAACATTACTGGCTTGCAGCGTAACGGAAAAGTAGGCGGTAGTTTCGGCAGCATGGATGAGTTGAGCTATAATTATAGCGGCAATCGGTTGATGCGCGTAGAAGATGCGGTCAGCGGCGACCATGACGTGGATTTTGTCAACCGTAATAGCGGCAGTGATGACTATGATTATTGGAACGACGGTTCGCTAAAAAAAGACCTCAACAAAGACATCACCCAAATCGACTACCAAACCTTTTTGGGGCTTCCCAAAGAGATCCAACTGACGGGCGGGCGTTGGATTAAAATGTATTACGACGGCAGCGGGAAATTGTTGAAACGGGAATTTTCAACGGGTGAGGTG
>JAIXPV010000659.1 GCA_027486105.1 Runella sp.
CCAAAGTTCCTGGGGTTACGTACGTGGAAGTTTCACCTTCCATTGCGGGTAAACCTAATTCTCAGCTCATATCTGGAGATACCTCTGGTGAACTGACGTGGTTGAATAACATTCCCAGAAAGTGGGCCGAAAGAAACTATTATTATCCAATTCCGACGGGTGACCTGATTACTAATCCAAAACTTACCCAAAATCCTGGTTGGTAGAGGAGGCTTGAAGGAGTGAAGTTAAATATTCAGTGCAGTAGCTCGGGCCAAAACCCGGGCTACTGCTGTTTTAGGGGGAGAATAACGATGCTAAAAACAGTAATAAAATTCTTTTTTTTACTTTAGCTATTTATCAAAAAGCTTGCAACGATTTGCTTAATTGCGGGCATAAATACCAAATTTTAGTCTTTTACTTATTCAAATCAATGAAAACCATCAAAGGACCTGCCATATTTTTGGCGCAATTCATGGGCGATGAAGCCCCTTTTAATTCGTTGGATACCATCGCCGCTTACATGGCTGATTTGGGGTATAAAGGCATTCAGATTCCAACGTGGGACCCGCGTTGTATTGACCTTAAAACCGCCGCCGAGTCAAAAACGTATTGCGACGAATACAAAGGAAAATTGGCCGACATTGGCGTTGAAATCACCGAACTTTCTTCGCACCTGCAAGGGCAATTGGTGGCCGTTCACCCCGCATACGACCCTATGTTTGACGGTTTTGCCTCGCCAGAAGTACGTAATAATCCTGCGGCCCGGACCGAATGGGCGGTGCAACAGTTGATGTGGGCCGCCAAAGCATCACAAAATTTGGGGCTTAAGTCACACGTAACTTTCTCGGGTGCATTGTTGTGGCCGTTTTTGTATCCGTGGCCGCAGCGCCCTGCTGGATTGGTAGAAACGGGCTTTAAAGAACTCGGAAAGCGTTGGACGCCGATTTTGAACGCCTTCGACGAAGCGGGGGTAAACGTGGGCTATGAGCTTCACCCTGGCGAAGACCTCCACGACGGAATTACGTTTGAAATGTTTCTGGAGGCCGTTGGCAATCACCCACGGGCGGGTATCAACTATGACCCAAGCCACTTTGTGTTACAACAATTGGATTACCTCCAATTCATTGATTTCTACCACGAGCGCATTTTTGCTTATCACGTAAAAGATGCCGAATTCAATCCAACAGGTAAGCAGGGCGTTTACAGTGGGTTCCAAGGATGGGCCGACCGCGCAGGTCGCTTCCGTTCGTTGGGCGACGGACAGGTAGATTTTAGCGGTATTTTCTCAAAACTTTCGCAGTACAACTACGACGGTTGGGCCGTATTGGAATGGGAGTGCTGCATTAAATCGCCCGTACAAGGAGCCGCCGAAGGGGCGCCGTTCATTGCCGATCATATCATTCAGGTAACTGAAAAAGCCTTCGACGATTTTGCAGGTACTGGCGCCGACGAAGCCTTCAACCGTAAAGTGCTTGGTTTGTAAATTGCCAAATAAAAACCTTCCGAAAGTTTTAAACTTTCGGAAGGTTCCCCCCATAACACACAAAAAAAGCGTCAGACGGTTTCAAACCATCAGACGCTTTTTTATGACGTTACCGTTACAAAAGGCTAATTTCTGGCAGGAGCACCTGGGCCGCCTGCGCGGGCCGTGTTTGGCCGGCCAGGGTGTGACTCACCACGGTGGCAAGTGCTGCATCCGATACGTGGCTTCCGATCTTTAGTGGCGTATGCAGGCATGGTAGCCAGCAAATCATCGTTGATTTTACCAACCATCGCTACCATGTCGCGAGCAACGGCGTGGTCATGTTTTTCTTCCGATGCCCAATCGTTTACGTTGTGGCAGTGGTTGCAGCTTACGCCGAGCGTTTTACTCCATCGGTTTTCCATAATACCCAATACCGCCTCTGCAGGTTGTCCCTTAAAGATTTTGATGTTTTTGAAAACTTGTTCAGCGGGTAATTTTTCTTTGCCTGCAATGGCTTCTTTCACCATTTTGGTGTATTTGGCGCGGTCGGCAGCAAGGCTATCTTCGCGAGGGTCGGCCGACTTGGTCGAAACGGGCGAAGGGGTAAGTGCAACCAACGACACAATTGCCGTAAGTGCAAAAAGAGCAGTAATCCATTTTTTCATGCTAAAAAGGGAGGTTAAAAGTTACAAAAGCAAACTTATGAAAAAAGTAAAAAGGTGCAAGTTATTAGCCAATAAATAGCAATAAAATGCACCTTTTACTGATTTTTTTTCGAAAATTGCCGTGAGTTACAACTCCACGCGTCCCATGACGGGGTCGCTAAACGAGGTTTTTCCCGTTTCTACTCTACCCGCAAAGCGCTGCTCAAAGGCGTCGAACCCTTCCACTTTCACACTGAAATCGTACCAGCCAAAACTGGTTTTAAGGTCCAGAATTACCGACAGCATACTTCCTTTGTTGGTTGCTACGTCGAGTGTTTTGGTTTGAGTTGGGGTTTTGTAGGCATTATCAATAATCTTCACTTTGAGTTTTTGCTCCGAAGCTAAGTTGCGTAGTTTCAATTCTACATTACCAGTTAGTTGTTTACCCTGCGGAGAAGAACGTTGGTATTCGCATTGGGTCGAGATTTGCGGGTCGTTGGTATTTCCGCGGTATTCGCGGAAAAAACCATTGGGGCCGTAGACGCGGAGGTGATAGGTGTCGTTCTCGAAATTTTGCAGTGGCCACGTATCCGTAAGGGTGTCGCCCGCTGTCACGGCATACGACCACGCTTTCAGGTCTTCAAACGCCCCACTGGTTTGGGTGCGATATTTATGCGGTGCATATACCTGAAAAGGTGCACCAACCGCCTTCTTGCCAAATACCTCATTTTTGGCGCTGAGATGAATCTGAAACGATTTTTTGTCGGCGCTCAATTTGCCTTCGGCATACAGTTCGTAGGGCAAGGCAGAGGCGGGTCGAATCCCTTTTTCTTGCTGAGGCAGCAGCGGAGAACCGACGGGGTTTTGGTTTATTTGCTCAATTTCAGCCGCGCTGAGTTGTTTAAAGTTCGACGGCGCTTTTTTGAATTTAGCCTTGTGAACACTTTGGATAAATGCGTCTTTGACCACCGACGTCGGCAGTTTGATTTCTTCGCCATTGTAAGGCCTGAAAGCCGATGTTAAGTCACCGCAAACCGTACGACGCCAAGCGCTGATATTGGTTTCCTCGATTTTTTTCTTGGTTTTATGGCTCAAAAAATGCTCCATAAACTGCAATACCGACGTATGATCAAATACTTGCGAATTTACATAACCACCTCGACTCCAAGGTGATGCAATCAGCATGGGGACCCGATACCCCAGTCCAATAGAACCCGCCCGCCCTTTGTTTTGCGGACTTGCTTCTTTGCGTTTGTTTTCCTGTTCGATGCTTACGTGTTCGACACTCGGGTCGATGCCTTTGGAAACCTTCCCGTCAGAAAGGTCGGGCTTAGGGGCTACAAACGGCGGTACGTGGTCAAAATACCCGTCGTTTTCGTCGTAAGTCACGATAAAAATTGTTTTTTTCCAAACGTCGGGGTTTTGGGTCAAAATATCCATGACCTCCGAAATATACCAAGCACCGTACCAAGGCGCGCCAGGGTGGTCGGAGAAGTTTTCGGGAGCGACTACCCACGAAACCGTCGGCAGTTTGCCCGTTTTTACATCTTCTCTGAATTGGTGCAGTGTATCGCCTTTGGGAATCGATACCTCACGCTCAGTATCGCCATCTTTGTACGTATGGGTGGTCAGTTCGTGATAGTGCGGGTCGTTGATATTGGTTGTAAATGCTTTTTGGTGTAGGTTTTTTTCGCGTTGCGAAAGTTTTTCAAAATTCTCACGACTCCATTTTTCGCGGTCTTGCTTGGCAAGTACGAGCATGTCCTGCTTGCGTTTCAGGGCCTTTTGGGCTACTTCGGTTTCTTTTCCAGTTTGGGGCAGTGTTTTGAGCTTTTGTTCCAACGCGGCGATTTCGTCGGGCAGCGTTTTGAGTTGAGTGGCCAGAAATTTCTGATAACCACTCGAAAACCGGACGTGGTATTGGGTAAACCATTCGATGGGATTGTCGGTAAAATTGGCAAGCCAAGCCTCTTCATCGCCCGTAAAGCCCATCGGTAAGCTTAATTCATTTTGATAAATTCGCCACGAAATGTTATTGTCTTCCAAGCGTTCAGGGAACGTGATCCAGCTTGCTTCATCCTCATAATCAACGTCAGAATTTCGAACGTTGGCCTTTGAGTTGATGTCGGGTTTTTCGCGGACGGTTCCCGTCCAGAGGTACAGGCGGTTGGGGGTGGTGCCCGTGAGGGATGAGCAAAAATGTTGGTCGCAAACGGTAAAGGCGTCGGCCAATGCGTAATAGAACGGAATATCTTCGCGGTTGTAGTAGCCCATGGTGAGGGGCATATTGGCGTATTCCTTGTTTCCTGAGCGTTTTACATCGAGCCAGCGGTCGTATTTTCCGTCGTTGCGGGCATCCACTTGGTTTTCCCACGAGTGCGGAAGGGCGCTCATCCAAGTGGCTTTGGTATCTTTGATGTCGAGCCGAAAAGGGGCGTAGGTTTCACCCGCCGCATTTTTTTGGAGCCAGACAAGGTTTTTATTGGGTAGATTAATTGCCCGTGGGTCGTTGTAGCCTCTCACGCCCCGGAGTGTACCGAAGCAGTGGTCAAAGGAGCGGTTTTCCTGCATCAACACCACGATGTGTTCGGCGTCAAGGTAGGTACTTCCGGAGGGTGGATTGATTTCTAGTGCTTTTTGAATGGAAGCAGGCAACATGCCCCATATACTTGCCCCACTTGAGAGGAGTGCCGCTTTTTTTAGAAAGTCTCTTCTGGAATCCATAAGGTTGTCTGAAGCTGAAAAATGTAGAAAAGTGGATAAACAAAAATATTACTTAAAAGGAAGGAATAGTGACTAATCGAGTCCCCACAACAAAAGTACTATTTTTAGTTTTATTTACTTTTTCGTTTTTATCGACTCCCTACGGTTGGCACCAGTACGACTTCATCCAGTTTTTGCTGTACTGCAAAAGTTGAGTAAAATGCTTAATTTATTCCCATTCGATACTCTAAGGGACTTACCCCCACTTTTTGCTTGAAAAGTCTTGTGAAATGTTGGGGATATTTGAAGCCTAATTCGTAGGCAATTTCGCTGATGGACTTGGAGCGGTCTAACACTTTCGTCTTTGCGGCTTCCATCAACTTTAAGTGGATAAACTCCAGCGCTGTTTTCCCCGTTTCTTTTTTGATTAAATCTCCAAAATAATTGGCAGATACGTTTAGCTTTTGGGCAAAGTAAGCGACCGAAGGTAGGCCATCCATGCCCAAATTTTCGCCAAAAATATACGCATTAAGCCGATTCTCAAATTGTGCTAACAGGTCATGGTGAACTACCTCACGGGTGATAAACTGACGGTCATAAAACCGAGAACAGTATTTGAGGAGTAGCTCAAGGTTAGCAACAATGATTTGCTTGCTGTGTTTATCAATATTTTGCTTGATTTCCGTTTCAACGTTTGCAAAACACAGGTCAATCAAGGCCCGTTCTTTTTCAGAAACGTGCAAGGCCTCGTATGAGTCGTACCCAAAAAACGAATATTCGTGTATTTGCTTCGCGAGGTGGGTGCCATGTAATAGATCCGGATGAAAAATCAAGGCTTTTCCGTAGGGCTGATGCCATTCACCTTCGGGTTCGCTGGCGCCAATTTGCCCGGGCCCAAAAAACACGATGGTCCCTTCCTCGTAGTCATAGTATTTGAGACCGTATCGTAAGTCTCCGCACTGGCTGTCCTTGATGATGATGGCATAAAAATCAATTCTGAATTTACAGCGCTGAATAAGGTCTGATTTGTCCAAATCCACCAGTCCAATCAACGGGTGTAACATTGGGTGGTTGAAGGTTTGGCAGTACTTTTTTATGGAGTCATAAATAATCATGGTCTTGTTTTTTTACCAAAATTACGCACGAACGGATTGAAATAAATCACCACCCGTAAAAATGGTAAGTAAAACCGTAAAATGTATAAAAGCAACGCGATAGGTTGTGTCTAATTTTGTGGTATGTTAAATAACTACCTATCAATGAAATATTTACAATTTATTTTTTTACTCTTTTCCTTAACTTTTATGGCATTATCAGGAGTTAGCCAAACCCCTGACAGTACCCAAATCACCTCTACCTTTTCGGGGACGGTGGGAATTACCAACAATGGATTTTCGATTATTCCCACTTTTTCATTGAATCACCCCGCAGCCATCATGAATTTTTCGTGGCGCAAAAAACGGGTTAGTTTCGAGCCTGACATTCGGCTTGTTCCCGATGGCAGCAAAGGTGGATTGATTTTTTGGGTGAGATATCGTCTGATTGAGCAAAAGAAGTTCAGTTTGCGGGTAGGGGCGCACCCCGCCTTTACCCTCATTCGTAGCAGCGTGCCCGACAATGGAAGTACCAAAGAAATTACCGAAATGCTGCGATTTCTTGCCTTTGAGGTGGTACCGAGTTATCAAATTACGTCCCACGTTGGGGTATGTGCCATGTATTTACAAGGAAATGCTTTGCAAAAGTATGGGCCTCAGCTTACAAGAGTACTGTTTCTCAATACCAGTTTTACCAATCTCAAATTGAGTCAAAACCTTCGATTAGATTTATTTCCAACCATTTTTTTCTTGCATACCGACGGCTATCGGGGTGATTATTTTACGCTTACGGGGAGCTTATCACACAAAAAATTGCCTTTTAGTTTACAATCCACCATTAATCAGACTTTTAAGTCGAATGTACCAGGAAATCAAGATTTTATGTGGAACATTGCGCTGAATTATCATTTCAAACGAAAAGTCACAAGAAATTGAAGTCAATGAAATCGGTCAACAAACTGTGGACGAGTAATCAATCTCAGCGGGGCTGAAAATCAGATTCAAGGGGCAATCCTAAATGGAATCAACCATGCCATGTTTCCAAAAGGAACCTTTGTGAATGGGGCTGTTGCCGAAACTAATTTTCACCTCTACAAATTTCTGAAGGTAAAAGATGCACCATCAAAAATTGAAGTAAAATTTGTTGATCCAGAAGAAGCTCCAACAGGTTTGGGAGAACCCGCTCTGCTACCAATAGCGGCGGCACTTGCCAATGTCATATTTGCTGCCACTGGCATTAGATTAAGAAAAATGCCTTTTGATTTAGATAATCTAGGATGATGAATTCGGAGAAAAACATATTTGAACGCATCTTGGGTAAAAATGTATTTATCAGTCACGGTTGTACCTTTCTCGACCTTGGGGGAATCGTAATCGAAGATGACGTAAGGGGGCTGAGAGGGGCACTGGGGGCGGGAGATATAAAGGTGAGTTTTGAGATAAACCCAATAGAATAACGCACGAAGTAATATTAGAATAGCTTCGCAAAATAATGTGGACTAATGCCGACACTAAGGTACGTAAGCTTGAGGAGGGCATAGGTGTCAATCGTCTTCTTTAAGCAGATTGTTATACTGAAAATAATACAACACCGAGCTGACCGTGAAGCAAACTGCCATGATAATGCGGGGTAGGTTCCAGCTCTGGGCAAAACCTGCTATTAGGGTAATCAAAGCGGCCAATCCCATGCCGATGGTGGCTATTTTGGCCCAGCGTCGACGCTTTTCAAGATCCATCTTTTGTAGAATGAAATGTGGAAGAAAGGATAGAAAAATTATTTAATAGTTATTGGACTTGTGCTTAAGAAATTGATAACCAGCTTGTTAAATGTTCTGGATTTGTCCATATTTGATAGATGACCTGCTCCCTTGATGACCGCTTTCCGAACGTTAGGAATTTTCTGGGCCATTACATCAGACGCCCGATGAAAGCTCTCTTCGTCTTTTTCGCCTACCAAAAGGAGCGTTGGGGCACGGATGGAAGAGACTAAATCGAGGGTAGTAGGAGTGCCAAAAGCAGGATCGATTCGGGGATTGATGAAATGATCGCCGTGGTAATCGGCAATCATTTCGCTCAAATTAATGATGGTTTTGTCGTCGGCGGCATACAGGCGCATGAGTGGGGAGCGTAGCCACACGTCCTGTTGTTCGTCGTGCCACCCCTGATGCGAGGCAAGGTCAACTATTTTGTTAACAAGGGCTTTGAGTTGCGGGGTGTTGCCGCTAAATCCGTCGGGATTAGCATCGGCGGCCACGATTTTGAGGACGCGCTCGGGGTGAGTAGCGGCAAAATTAAGTGCCACATTGCCCCCTAGCGCTACTCCGACAATATGCGCTTTTTCAATTTTTAGAAAGTCGAGCAATGCTTTTAAATCATCGCTTGGGTTGTGAGGGTCGCGGGCGCGGGCAGATTGCCCAAAACCGCGAATATCGTATCTAATCACTTTAAAATGACGGGCAAAGGCGTTCCATTGGGCGTTCCACTGGCGAGAGTCCAAGGCCGTTTCGTGGATGAACACCACCGGTTCGCCTTTACCTTCTACTTCATAATATAGCTTTGTATCGGCCACGGGAGCCAAACCGGTCAGTGTTTTTTGCGCCGATACTCCCCCCGTAAACATTCCCCACAAACTCAAAAAAACAAAAATCCGCATGAGACGAATGAAATAGTTTAGGAATAATGGTTGACACTATCAGTAATCATCAAAATCGTCGCTGCCTGCATTACCGTAGTAGTCATCATCATCGGTGCGGCTTTTTTTACCGAGCCCTTTGTAGAGCAATGATTTTTTAAGGATAGAAATTTGCCCTGCATGGTATAAATCGTGTTGCAGGATGCCGTGTAGCATGGTATAGAAATCATATTCACGACCCGGTACGATTTCTTCCAAAAACTCATCGTCTTCGCGTTTTTCGAGTTCGGCAATCAATTCTTCCTGACTGAGACTCAACTCCATTTGGAGGGCTTCCCACTCAAATTCATCAAAAACAAGGAAGGATTTCCAATCGCGGGCTTTGGTTACTTCGTATTCGCCATCGCCTTGTAGGCGTTTTACCACAAAAATCCGCCAGGTGGTCATGTGATACACCAATTCCGCAATGCTGTGGGTATTTGGCATTATTTTTTGGGAGGCCATTTCCCACGACACGTCACTGAGTACCTCTACTACCGAAGGACCATGCCATGCTTCTTCGCTTTCGTATATAAGATTAAATTGATCAATAATTCGGAGTAATTCTTCTTTCTTGTCCATTGGGATAGTTCAGCGAAGTTTTTGGTTAATCGGTAGCTTTATAGTGAAATTATAAGAAATGCAAAGTTATTGAATACTCACTACTAACAACTCATTGTGATTCCGAAATCTTGCATAATTATGCAAATTTTGAGCGTTCTGTTACCTA
>JAIXPV010000161.1 GCA_027486105.1 Runella sp.
CCTCTCAAAGCACAATAGCGCACCAATACACCCGAAGACAAAAAAAGAAGTCGAATAATGGCCTTACCATCATGGCTCTACTATCGGCATTTTACTTAGCCTCCAACCGAAGAGCGTATTACCAATTGAGTGAAATCCAAATCAAAACTGAACGTTTGGAAAAAGAAAACGCTCAGGCAAAATTTACGGCCCTGAGAAATCAAGTAAGTCCTCATTTTTTGTTTAATAATTTCAGTATCCTGACGTCGCTGATTGAAACTGACCCCGCTTTATCCATTCAATTTATCAATCGACTCTCAAAAGCCTATCGTTATATTTTGGAACAAAGCGACCACGAACGCATCATTTTGAGAAAAGAACTAGACTTTCTTAAAACCTACATCTTTCTACTTAATACGCGTTTTGACGATAAGCTACAGGTAAGCTTTGACCTCTCGGAGCAAGACGCGGGGCATTATTACGTAGCTCCGCTCACGTTGCAGTTATTAATTGAAAACGCCGTGAAGCACAACCAAATGTCGGCCGAAGCTCCCCTCAAAGTTTTTATTTTTATTGAATCGAATTATTTAATTGTGAGCAATCTTATCCAACTCCGTCCTAAACTCGAAACCTCCACTGGTTTAGGACTACAAAATATCATTAATCGTTACAAACTTCTGACAGGTTACCCTGTTTTAGTAGAGGTGCAGGACACTGTTTATAGGGTTAAAATTCCGCTTCTGACATGAATGTCTTGATTATTGAAGATGAAAAACTAACGGCGCAATGGCTAGAAACATCACTCAAGCGCTACGACCCCAACATAAGAATAATGGCCCAGCTCCCTTCAGTCGCCAAAACGGTGCATTGGTTTAAAGAAAACCAATATGATTGGCCTGATTTACTTTTTCTTGATATTCATCTAGAAGATGACCTAGGATTTCGAATCATTGAAGAACTGCAACTTACGATACCCATTATTTTTACGACAGCATACGACAACTATATGCTCCAAGCGTTTAAGGTCAACAGCATTGATTATTTGCTTAAGCCCATCGATCCAAACGAGTTGGCCGCCGCGATGGATAAATTCAAGGCATTGTGGCAAAACAAACCCCTACAACCCACCGAAAATAATGTTTCGGCGTTGCTGCAAATTCTCAAAAAATCAACGCCTCCAGCCTACAAAGACCGTTTTATGGTGACAATAGGCACGAAACTTCGCAGCATAAAAACACAGGACATTGCTTACTTTTCATTTGAAGACAAAGTAACGTTACTAACCACCCACGACGGTCTTCGCCTCATCGTGGATTATAGCCTCGAACGGCTAGTACAAGTGCTCGACCCGCATCTTTTCTTTCGACTTAATCGGTCTTTTCTGGTAGCACTATCTGCCATTCATACAGTACATACGTATTCGGGTGGAAAACTTAAAGTCGAAGTTGTCCCACCACCACGTCAGGAAATCTTTGTGAGCGGTGACCGAGTAACCAGTTTTAAAGAATGGCTTGGAAAATAATTCGGTTTGAAACAACTCCGTCATTCAACCCCACAAACACCCGATTTGGCTACTCAAAGTAGGCATTTGGGTACTTTCATTTGGGGGTTATTGCCCCCTTTCGCATTTTTGTGATACTAACACACATTTTTAACACCATTACTAAAACCCCATTCTACCTACGCCACAACCATTGGCGACGTATTTCCTATTCGAATAATACAAAAACTTTCCCACGCAAATGCCCTTTTTGCGTAAAAATTTTTAGATAAATTAAGTGAGTAAGCCACGCGAAAGACTTTGTTTTTCGCGTGCTTGTTTTTTATTCAACGCCGCCTTATCTGACCTAATAATAAGTCTCTAACCATTGTATTGGATATATAAAAAACCCGAAGTAAGTTTGATGTATCGTCATTGCTTTACTTCAAATTCATGAAACAAATCTTTTCTCTTCTCCTGATTTTAGGAGTACTACTTGCAGGTTGCTCAAAACCAGAACAGCAGGGAGAATCTACCACAGCCACTACGACAGATTTCAAAACAACGTCTGCTGCCCTTCCTTTTTCGGGATATTGGTTGAGCGAAAGTTATTTTAACGACATCAAAGCGCACCAATCGCCCCAAAAATCGCAAGAAGGAAGTGAAGATGTTTTTGTGGTTATACCAGACAGCACCCTCCAGCACACCATGATGGTCTGGAATTTTCATGAAGGCAGCGAAGAAATCACGGTTCTAAAAAAAGACAACGCCTATCAACTTTACGAAGTAGTAGGCGACAGTCTGACACGCCCCCTGAAAGACATCAAAATAATCTCACCGACCAAAATTGAAATCGGCAATAAGGCCTTCGTTAAAATCAGCCCTTATGCCAAGCCTGACGAGAAAAACAATCCGCTCATTCTGGAAGAAATCTTATTTAAAGGGAAGTTTAGCTTAGCTGATGGCAACGAAGTTGAATTTAAAAACAACGGTGAAATAACAGGTTTGGAAAACTACCGTTATTATCAACCAGCCATTGACTAGATTGGGCCAGGAATGCAGATGGACCAAGTCAGCTTGAGCAATAGTGAAGACCAAAAAGAATGGATGGCTTTCAAATTTCGAGGAGATACCTTGCTTATTTATCAAATCAAATGTGTCGAATTTGACAAATCCAATAACGAATGCGGATTAGCCGATTTTGGAGCACTCAAACATACCCTAGTACGAAAAAAATAAAAACACAGCTCATCTAAATTAACCAACAACCTTCCATGAAAACGTTAAAAATTCTCTTTATAAGTGTTTGGTACTTCAGCGCGGGCATAGTTTTTGCCCAAAGCCCAGCTCTTACGTCAGAATTTGACAAGCTACTCACCGAACAATTCAAATCGACCGAATCGGGAGCTACAGCGCTGGTGGCGCAAAAAGGCAAAATCATCTACCAAAAAGCATTTGGGCAGGCAAATTTGGAGTTGAACGTCCCGATGCAAACGTCGATGGTTTTTCGCATCGGATCCATTACAAAACAGTTTACGGCGGTGGCTATTCTGCAACTGATGGAGCAGGGTAAACTGAGTTTGGAGGACGAAATCACCAAGTTTATTCCTGATTATCCTACCCACGGCCACAAAATAACCGTTGAGCACTTGCTGACTCACACCTCTGGCATCAAAAGTTACACCGACATGAAAGAGTTTGGCGATGTGATTCAGAAGGATATGAAACCCGAAGAACTAATCAATTTTTTCAAGAATCAGCCCATGGACTTTGCCCCAGGCACGCAGTGGCACTACAACAACTCAGGCTTTTTTTTGCTGGGGTACATCATCGAAAAAGTGTCGGGCAAAACCTATCCAGACTACGTGGAGCAAGTATTTTTCAAGCCCCTGGGCATGACCCATTCTTATTATGGCAACGACGCCAAGGTAATTCCCAACCGGGCGGCGGGTTATGAACGCGGAAAAGATGGTATTCAGAATGCCTCACCTATGAGCATGACCTTACCCTACGCGGCGGGCTCTATTCAATCAACGGTCGAAGATTTGTGGAAATGGCACCAAGCCGTTCACTCCTATCAGTTAGTGAGAAAAGAAACGTTGGAAAAGGCATTTACGCCCTATAAACTTATCAATGGAAAACCGACCAATTATGGCTATGGTTGGTTTTTGGGGGATATTCAGGGAAGCTCGACCATCGAACACGGCGGTGGTATCAATGGATTTTTGACAAGCTCGATTTATTTACCCAAAGAAGATGTATTTGTGGCCGTTTTCTCTAATTCTACCGCAAAATCACCGGATAATGTCGCCGCCAAATTGGCCGCTTGGGCCATCGACAAACCCTATGACTTCAAAGAAGTTACGTTAGACGAAAACACCTTAAAAAGCTACACAGGCGTGTATGAAAACCCCGAAGCAGGTCAACGGATTATTTCTTTGGAAAACGGAAAGCTCTACTCTCAACGCACAGGAGGCCCCAAATCTCTTATAAAACCTTACGAAAAGGATAAGTTCTTTTTTGAAACATCTTTGTCATTTCTCAACTTCCAACGCAATGTTAATCAGATGGTTACAGGTGTAATATCTAGTCAGCGGGGAGCACAGACCATGCTTTGGACCAAAACCGACAAACCCATCCCCACGCGCATGGAGCAAAAAATAGACGAAACCGTATTAGCTAAATACTCAGGGGAGTATCAACTCGCGCCAGGTTTTATGCTTAGCATTACCCAAGAGGGCCAAAAACTCTTTGCGCAGGCAACGGGTCAGGGTAAAAATGAGCTCTTCGCCGAGTCTGAAACCAAGTTTTCCCTTAAGGTAGTTGATGCACAAGTAGAGTTCTTTAAAAATTCAAGCGGACAAGTCGACAAATTGATTTTATACCAAGGAGGTCAAAAAATCGAAGGGAAAAAGACGAAGTAACTGAGAGTATTTTAACAAATACCAGCCTAGAGCTATCTTCTAAAAAATCAGACTTATACGAAACAATACCTTATGGTAGTAGGGTTATTGCATGAAGGACTAAGTTAGCATCTTTGACAAATGGATGTAGCCGAATTATTTTTTGAGATTGATGATCCCC
>JAIXPV010000631.1 GCA_027486105.1 Runella sp.
CGTTAAAAAACACCTTCCAGATTCTTTCGTACTGTAAGAAGTATTTTTAGTAATTAAATTTTCAATAATCATAAAACAAAGATGAAGAAAACGTTCATAACCCTTTCTTTACTGGCTTGTGCTGCAGCTGGATTTGCCCAAACCCCTGGTGGAACGCCGCCGGCGGTTTCTCCTATGCCGATGAAGCCCGAAATGACCGAAATCTGGGAACCCGAAGTAGGGGTGGTAACGCCGGGTAAAAATGCGGGAGATCCGCCCTCAGATGCTATTGTTCTTTTCAACGGCAAAGACCTTTCGCAGTGGGTTTCTGCCAAAGACGGTGGGCCGGCTCCGTGGAAAATTGTGAATAATGAGTATCTAGAAGTAGTTCCTAAAAGCGGTGATATCAAAACCAAAATGAAGTTTGGTGATTGCCAACTTCACCTCGAATTTAGCGCGCCTGATGTAGTAGAAGGTGCAAGTCAAGGTCGTGGAAACAGTGGGGTATTTTTTCAGGATCGTTACGAACTCCAAATTCTGGATTCGTACCAAAACCGTACCTATCGCAACGGACAGGCGGGAAGTATCTACAAAGACCACGCTCCCCTCGTGAATCCAATGCGTGGGCCGCTGGAGTGGAACGTCTACGATGTGGTATATACCGCGCCGCGCTTCAAAGCAGATGGCCGTATTGATGCACCTGCACGCATCACGGTATTTTTGAACGGGGTGCTGGTTCAAAATAACGCAACCATCAATGGATTAACGCTTTACATTGGTCTGCACCACTATCCTGAAGCCCACGGCGACGACGTGATTCACCTTCAAGATCACAATAATAAAACGCAGTTTCGTAATATTTGGGTAAGAAAACTGTAATTTCATATCCACAAAGACAAACAAAAAGGGACGAATATTCGCCCCTTTTTGTTTTAACGACACCTCTAAAATGCACCCTACTTTAAGCTTTTACTATGATTCTGTTATTCAATTCCACGAGAACCATACTTTAAAATTTCCCATTTTTCGCTGGGCCGCAACGGCAGACCGTGCCCGTGCGTTTTATTATTTTTCGGTTCTTTACAACCCCGTTATTTCCTTCAATTTCTCAAAAAAACCTCGTTTACGCGGGGAGCTTATCTGCCAATTGACTGGCACCGATTGGTAGCCTTCGTCGAAACCTTCGTCTTTCATTCGATAATCAAAAAATCCCCAAGAAGCATAGACGCTCGTAGCGGCTACGAAGTTGTTTAGGGGTTTATCAAAGTTGAAGTGGTCGTCTTCGTTAAATACAATCGGCATGGGGCGATAACCCGCAACGGCGCGCGTTTTGTTGACCATCTCCACAATCTTTGCGGGGTCGCTGACGCCATTGCCATGAAGCAGTAAAAAGTCTGCTTCACGTACTACATTCTCCTTCGGAATGGTACCGCCCCCGTAGCTCGTGCTGACCAATAATCGACGTCCCCTTACTTTTTTGCGCTTCACTCGTTGCATCAGTTCGTGGACTCGCTCAGGTTGTAGAATGGCGTGGTCGTAGCGGATATTACATTCATTGTTTATCTCAATCAATATATTTTGATACCCTGCTTCCAAAAGCCAATCGGTAGCGTTATCCACGGCCCTGATTACGGCTGTTTCATCTTTCAGGCGTTCATCTTGTCCAAAATAAAAGAAACCTACAATGGCAATCATGCCCAACTCATCGGCGCGGTCAAGGATTTTTTTGAGTCGCTTCCAATAGTAGGGGTTCCAACTTCCATCCTCGTTAAACGCCGAATTGTGCCAAGGTTGGTCTTTAGAATACCCCTGCGGACTACCTCCTTGTAAGTTGAGCGTAAAAGCCAACAGACCGTGTTGTTTCCAAACTGGCATGGCAGCCAAAAACTCGTTAGTGTTGCGGTCGGCGTCCCACTGTTTAGTGTCAGGGTAGGCCCACTGCGCGCGGGTTTCGGGGTTGCGGTCGTCAAACGTGGCCTGAACCATGCGTGAATTAGGCAACAAGCCTTCTATCTTGTAGCCATTCCAGAAGCGCCCCTTAAAAGTAGGCTTTCCATTGATGTAAAACTGTTCTCCAACGATGGAGATTTTTGTATTTCGTTTGGGCGGCTGGGCCGTTGCCGTTAGCCAAAATATACTGAACAATACAATCGCAAACCGTTGGAGAAAAGCCATGTGTTGGGGGGGCAGATGTTAGTATCTGATTGACCAATAAGGGTTCCGCTGGGCTTTTATACTGTCAAAAATGTGTTTTTTGAGCATCTGGTCGTAGTCGTTGTTTTTGATTTTTTTACCCTTCATTTTGGGTAATGCAAGCTCTTTATCTACGTTTTTCAATTCTACTTTTTGGGCCGCTACAATCACATCGCCGTCGTTGATGTCTAGTTCTAAAATAAGACCGGGCAAACCAAAATAGCGCTCAGGGCCCGCAGGCACGGGAATATCTTGTGCAAACCATGCCGTAATTTTGTGATTTTTGATGGCATCAAAAGTTTCTGCTTTCATACAAACGTAGCCTGCCACATCCTTGATTTGGTTTTGAATGCGCCAATTGTAGGTCATCAACGAATCTTCGAGCAGATAGGTTTTGCCCAACATTTCGTGATTCTCAATGAGTTTTTCCTGTTCAAAATTGCGATAAATCAGATAATCGCTTTGCCGCCACGAGTACCGCCCATCTTCTGTTTGGCCTTGGTCGCTAAAATAAGTATAAATGCTCTGCTTATCGTTGAACGTCAACTTCATTTTCGTACCAGGGCCATCTTCTTCGTTGCCCCACGTCAATTTCATGCGGTCTTTTTCTTCCTTACTCAAAAACGTGAGGCGTGAGTTGACTTTCGTCCAGTAATACTTATACTCGTAAGTCACCATGCCTTCGGTTTGTTGGGCTTTGGCCGAGAGGGAAAAACCTAAGCATATGAGTGCCAAAAGGGCAAATCCTGACTGGCGAAGTTGATAGCGGACAGTGGATAGTTTACTATTTTTCATTTTTCGGTTTCTTGTTTTTCGGTTTTAGAAAAATCCGCCTCGGCGCTTGATGTTGGTATTCATACCGCGCATATTGTACGTAAAGCTCAACATTCCGTAGCGGGCCAAGGTCTGAATCCGCTCCTGCGATACGTAGTTTTGGTTGGCAAACTGACTCACGCCCAAGTTACGATTGAAGACATCATAGATAGAAAGTCTGATTTCGGCTTTCTTGGCTTTGCCCAAAATTTTATAGATTGAGGTGTTTAGAATAGGCACTTGTTGGTTAAAACCAAAACGTTCGTTTTTGTAAATTTGGTAATTGAGGTTGGAATTGATGAAGAAATCTTTGGGCAAGCGGATGTTCATCGTCCCTCCGTAGCTGTGGTTTACAATTTGCTGATTTTGACCAGTGTTGATGGAATAACGCGTATTGCTCACGCTCCAGTTGGCGTTGGCGAAAATCGTGAAATTGTCGCTTGGCGTCAAATCAAGCCGCGTTCCAAACCGATAACTATCGGTGTTGGTTTGGTTTAGTACGCCATTGATGGGCGTCAGATTTTTGCTGAAGCCTGGGTTGAAGTTAATGTTCATCGAGGCTTTGGTTTTCTTTATCGGAAACCCAAAGCCGATATAAGAACCAATGTTTTGGCCACCCGTGATATTTACAGGTTTGGTCACAGTAATCAACGTGCTGGGGTCAACTTGTTGGTTATAAACAACTTGGTTTACATTGTATGAATAATACATGTTAACGTTGACGTTCATAAAACTCGCGGGGTTAAACATGTTGTACCCAAAATTGATGTTATGATTTACCGTAGGTAATAAATCGGGATTTCCTTGACGGATAATTAGCGGGTTGCTGTTATCAATGACGGGTTGTAAATCACGGGTCGAAGGTTGACTCACGCTCACATCATAGCCTGACCACAAATACCGATTATTTTTGAGGTCATAATTCAACGACGCGTTGGGTATCCACGTCGTAAACCGGCGATTGATGTTGATAAAAGACGCTGGGTTTTGGCCAAGTGCAAATTTTCCGTCAATTTGGAAACTCTGCACCGCCAACCCTCCTGAAAAGTTCAGCCCTTTGTAAGAATACCGCACGCTGCTTCCTATACGGGCGTAGTTGTAGTTGTTCTTATAAAAACTACTCAAACTATCGACGGGCATACGGCGCCCGCTGTCTTTGGCGAGGTCAAATACGTCGCGGTCTACGTTGTCGGAGCGGTAACTGAGGTTAACAAAACTTTCCCAGAAAAAGCGCTTAGCAAATGGCTCAACAAACAGCAAACTAGATTTTAGCTGGCTTACTCGACTGCCGGTGTTGTTGGTTAGATCCAACATACGGCGCATTACGTCGGTGGGGTCGGTGGCGTTGTAGAATAAGTTGAGCGATTTTTGGTCGGCAATTCCGTCGTTGTTGGTAAAGTTATACGAAGCACTGGCAGCAAAACTCCGTCCTTTGACTTTTTTAAATTTCAAGCGGTAAATCAACGTGTTGGCCGTTTCAATTTTATCCACGTTGGTGGCATTATTGACGGTGGTTTCGTTGGATTTGAAATTGTTGTTTCTAAAAAATTCCTGAAGGCTGTTTAGCCGGGTATCCCCTACGTTGTAGCGGCTGTTGTTGGTGAAAATAAAGGTATTGAGTGAGTCAACGGTTTGTTCGTGCCGGAACGCGAGTCGGTGATTGCCCACAAAATTGATTTGACTGCTTTCTTCTTCGGTCTTAAAAGAGCCGTTTTGTAGGAAGTTTTCGCGGTTGCGCACCGCATCCAATACCTGCCGGGTAGAGTTGTAATAATAGCTGGCGTTGGTCTTGATTTTTTTTGTGTTGTAATTGTAGTTGATACCGCCCGCAATGTTGTTGGAGTAGCCACGACCGTTGCCGCCGCCCACTGGAATGCTGAGCCCGCCGTCGTCGTCACCGCCAATGATGATGTATCGACCGCCGCCGCCGCCAAACCCAAAATCGCCGTTATCGTTCCAACTATTAAAGGAACTACTGCCTCTAAAGTCCTGATAATCATCCCATGACATTCCCGTTTGGTTGGTGTTATTGGTTAATCCTATGACCGAAAACTGGTTTTTATCGTCAAACTTATTGTAATTTCCTTTGATTTCGCCTCGTGGTCCGGCGTTGCCGTTGCCGTCAGCACCCAATCCAGCGGTCAGTTTTCCAAAACCTCCTTTTTTAAACCCTTCTTTGAGTTCGAGGTTGACCGTTTTTTCTTGTTTACCGTCGTCTACGCCCGTTACTTTTGATTGCTCGGTCTTGTCGTTGAAAATCTGCACTTTGGTGATGGCATCGGCGGGAAGGTTTTGGGTGGCCATTTTAGGGTCGTTCCCGAAGAAACGTTTTCCATCTACGGTTACTTTCTGTACTTGCTGGCCTTGGGCAATGATGTTGCCGTTTTGGTCTACCTGCACGCCAGGGAGCTTGCGCAATAAATCTTCGACCGTTGAGCCGGGAGGTACTTTAAACGACGCGGCGTTGTACTCAATCGTATCTCCTTTGATACTCAGCGGCGCGCGGGCCGTCTTAACAACTACTTCAAAAAGCTCTTTGGTAATGGCTTTTAATTTGAGGGTTCCTAAGTCGACGATTTCTTTGTCTTCAAAAACAATGTCTTGTTGGAAAGGAATGTAGCCGACGTACGAGATTTTGAGCAGATAATCCCCGCGTTTTACGTTGCGCATGGCAAAGGCACCTTTGTCGTTGGTGCGGGTGAAATTAACCAGTGAGGAATCTTTGCGCTGGAGTAGCATCACCGTGGCTGAGCCTAGGGGGGTAGATGAGGTGTCGGCGGTAATACCTTGAATTTGAAAGCGATTGGGCGTTTGAGCATACAATACACTCAGGCATGGCCACAGTAGGGCCAAAAGGAGAAGTTTACGCATGGCTGTTTAGGTAAAGGTTTAAATTAAGGATGGATGGATGGTGATGTAATTTTCACGGCTACTCTTAATGATGTAAACGTACTAAAGATTTAGTTTATTGTCAAGAAAATTAAATAATTTATATTTAAGAATGTTGTATATTTTTGAATACTGTAATATAAGTATTGACGACTACTTGATTTTGAGAAAAAGGTTACAGTAAGGCCAAAAAAAAGAGCCAACTCTTGCGAGAAGGCTCTTTTTTGTATCTTCTTTCCTATTACTAGAAACGGAAGTGTGAGAACGCCTTGTTGGCTTCAGCCATACGGTGCGTATCATCTTTCTTCTTTACTGAAGCACCTTCCCCTTTTGAAGCGGCGATGATTTCAGCGGCCAAACGATCACGCATGGTTTTTTCACCGCGTAAACGAGCGTATTTAATCATCCATTTCATTCCCAACGCAATTTTACGGTCAGGACGAACTTCGGTAGGAACTTGGAAGTTGGCACCACCTACACGGCGGCTTTTTACTTCTACAGCAGGCATCACGTTGTTCAACGCTTTGCGCCAGATTTCAAGACCGCTTTCGCTAAGACGTTTTTCGGCAATTTCCAACGCGCCGTAGAAAATATCATAGGCGGTGCTTTTTTTGCCTTGCAACATCAAGTTGTTTACAAACTTGGTTACCATTACGTCCCTGTATTTAGGGTCAGGTAATAGGTATCTTTTTTTCGGTTTTGCCTTTCTCATTGTACTGAGTTGTTAATGTAGGTTTCGTTTTTTTTTTTTTTTACCCCGAACGTTTGCCCAGGATTACTACCCTTTTATGCTATTGTACTGTATTACGCAAACAAAAAGGACAAGCGATTTGGCGTTTCGACGCCTAAGCGCTCAAATTACTTCTTCTTCTTAGCCGGAGCGCCTTTTCCTGCGGGTGCTACCTGACCTGGTTTCGGACGTTTTGCTCCGTAGAGTGAGCGGCTTTGCTTACGACCGTTTACACCGGCAGTATCAAGCGCACCACGAACTACGTGATAACGTACCCCTGGAAGGTCTTTTACACGACCACCACGCACCAATACGATTGAGTGCTCTTGGAGGTTGTGGCCTTCGCCTGGGATGTAGGCGTTGACTTCCTTCATGTTTGATAAACGTACACGCGCTACTTTGCGCAAAGCCGAGTTTGGCTTCTTCGGGGTCGTTGTGTATACACGCGTGCATACACCGCGACGTTGTGGGCACGAATCTAAGGCTGGAGACTTAGATTTCCACGTCATTTGTTCACGTCCTTTGCGTACTAACTGTGAAATAGTTGGCATTTTATGCTGGTTTTTTTTTTTTTTTTTATACCACCCCAAAAATGGGAGTGCAAAAATAGTGGGTTTTTGCGGTAATGCAAAAATTAAGAGAGAAGTTTTTTGAAGAACCCGTAGGATTGGGGCTTGCCTCCGCCCCTTTTAACGCGGCAAATCGCCCTTTTTTGATGAAATAAACCACCCTGTATTTACGTAGTAAGGGGATACTGGGCAAAATAAAATCAGGCATATAGAATATATTCGCTTCTATGTAGGGGGCAAAGCGAAGGCGAATTGGAAGCAAGGTGGGGGCGGAGGCAACGTGGGCGAAGACAAGCCCCGCCCTCACGACTATTTGATACCTTCTTTGGCCAAATCGGCATAGCCAGCACCTTGGAGGTTATAAATTTCTTTAAAACCTGCTTCTTTTAGGATTTTGGAGGCTTTGGCGCTGCGGCCGCCAGCTGCACAATACACAAATACAGGTTTGGATTTGTCTAATTTCTCGACTTGCTGTTTAAAATCAGCGTCCATAAAATTAACGCATTTGGAGGATTCAATTTTTCCCGCGTTCCATTCGTTGGGCGTACGTACGTCTAGCAATTGTGCCTTGGGTGTTTCCTTAAATTTTTGAACGAAGGCTTTGGTGTCAAGATGGGTTTGGGCAAAAACACCGTTAAGACAACCTACGGCGATTAGTAAAATGAAAGATAAAAGAAGCGATTTCATGTCAAAATATAGTTAAAATGATGATTTTGAAATATTACCTCAAAAATAGCTCTTTAAAAATAATGAAGGCTCCCATCAAGAGAATAAAATAACCAAAAATGGGTTTGAGCCTTTCGCCGCTGATTTTGTGGGCTATGGAGCTGCCCGTTAAAATTCCCGTAATAGCGATGGTTGAAAAGTAAACTAAGAAGCGCCAGTCAATGAGCTCATGCAATTGATAGTCGTGCCAAAAACCCATAAAAGAATTGGCGGTAATAATTACCAACGAAGTGCCTACGGCTTTTTTCATGGGAAGGTTTGCCATCAAAACCAACGCTGGAATAATTAAAAAGCCCCCCCCTGCGCCCAAAAGTCCCGTTATGCATCCTGCCAGAATCCCTTTTATGGATAAAGAAAATAAGTTGTAAGAGGTACCTCCTAACGTAGTATCTTCTTCCGTAGTTTCTTCTTGGTCTTTGACCATGAAAAAAGAAGCAATGAGCATGAGTGCCGCGAAGAGAAGCAGCAAAAATAAGGATTTGGTGAGTACGAAATCGCCCAGTTGATAAATAACGGAAGGGATAAGTGGGAGTAGGAAAGACCGAGTCAGATAAACAGCAGTCAGCGAGGGAATCCCGAAAACCAGCGTGGTGGGCCAGTAAATATTGCCCGCACCGGCGCGTACAGTTGCGCCTACCAGACTCGTAATGCCTACAATGAAAAGCGAGTAAGTAGTAGCAATGATGGTATCAATATAAAATAAGTAAACGAGAATGGGCACGGTAAGAATGGAGCCACCACTCCCCACAAGGCCCAGCGACAGTCCCATTAAAAATGCTCCGATGAAGCCTGCGATTTCCATTTTGTAAACGTTGCCCCGAACGACCCACCCTCACTTGCGTGTATGGGGGCCGAACGTTGACTATGTTTCCAAAATTAGAGTAATTTTTCTTCCAAAGCCAGTTTGACGAGTTCGGCGGCGTTATGTACCTGAAGGCGGCGCATCATGTTGGCGCGGTGATTGTCGACGGTACGAACGCTTAAATCCAGTTGGTCGGCAATTTGGCGACTGCT
Organism: Runella sp.; assembly: GCA_027486105.1. Lineage (GTDB taxonomy): Bacteria > Bacteroidota > Bacteroidia > Cytophagales > Spirosomataceae > Runella. Next base: position 8,914 of record JAIXPV010000631.1, read on the forward strand.
CATTCCTTCTACCAACAACCGTAATACTTCTCTTTCTTTTTTGGATAAAAGCGTTTTGCGCGATTCGGTTGCTTTTTCAACCTTCTGTACTTGAGATAGATATCCACTTACAATGACGCTCGCCACGGAGGCGTTGAAGTATTTTTCTCCATTTTTGACGGCATGAAGGGCAGTCAGAATCTCGTCGCGGGTGGCATCTTTAAGCAAATAACCGTACGCGCCTGCTTCAACGGATTTAAGGATATATGCGTCGTCGTTGTGCATTGAGAGAATAATGGGCCGGATATTGGTCCACTGCTTTGTTACTTTTTTAATCAACTCAATACCCGAGATACCTGGCATTGAGATGTCAACGAGGATAATTTGTGGTTTGAGAAGGGGGATTTTTTCAAGGGCTTCTTCGCCGTTGGAGGCTTCACCGATGACCTCTACTTCGTTGGTGTTTTCTAAAATAGACCGTAGGCCATTTCGAACAATGGTGTGGTCGTCTACGAGCAGTACTTGGATTTTCTTCATCGTTTGTTGATTATAATTGGGGTATTTGTGCAATGACTTCAGTGCCGCGCCCGATGGCTGAGTTGATTTTCAATACACCATCGAGCAAATGCGCTCGTTCGTGGAGGTTACGTAGGCCATTGGTGGAAGAGTTGGGAGCGGTTGATTTTTTTCTAGCAGCATTAAAACCCTTGCCATTGTCGGTTACCCGTAAGGTTACTTTTTTATTTCCCAGCGAAACATCCAAACTGATTTGGGTTGCTTCTGAATGTTTTACGGCGTTATTAATGGCTTCCTGCGCAATTCTGTAGAGTCCTATCTCAACGTTTCTATCCAAACGTTTTTCCTTCAAATTAGACGTAAAAGTGAGCTGGGCGCTAGTATTTCGCGCGGTTGAGTCTATCAGTTGTTTGAGGGCTAAGTCGATCCCAAAATCATTGAGTACCGTTGGCATCAGGTTGTGGGAGATGGTTCTGACTTCCTGAATTGTCTGGCTAATAACGGTGCGCAAATCTTGCGCATTGCGGAGGTCTCGTGGGCTCCATTCTTTGGTTTCGCCAAAATTTTCAGCAATGAGTTTTAGGCCCGTAAGCATTTGTCCTACCCCGTCGTGGAGTTCTTTGGAGAGACGTTTTCGTTCTTCTTCCTGTCCTTGCAAAAGCGCCGAAGCCCGAATTTTATGCTCTTTGATTTCTTGCTGGTGACGAAGTTGGGTGGCTTCCAATAGCTGTGCTTGCGTGTTGCGCAGTTGTTGATACGCTTTTTGAAGTTCCTGGTTGGCAACCATCGTATTTTCGCGTGCATCCATCAGTTGGATGATTGTTTCGCGTAATTTTCCCACGGCTGGGCGGAAAATAAACAATCCCTCCAATAATAGTATAATCAACGTAAAAGCCATCAGCCATAGTTCAATACGACGAAGGCGAGTTACTTTTTCTTTGGCTTCTTTATCGTATTGGAATACGATTTGATTCATTTTATGTAAAAAAATTAGTTCGTGCGCAAAAATATTACGAACTGCTAAGTCAATGCCAGTCGAATCTCCTGGCTTTTCCATCCACTTCAGCACCAAATGCGCATTTTGTTGAATAGCCTTGAAATGAGGTTCTATGTCTACAAACATTGCCCTCACGGTGTCACTATTAACATACGTGGCCGAAATATCCCGCAGGTTGCCCGTTTGGAGTTGGTCTTGGTGGTCTTCCCAATCGGCCAATACGCGTTTCAACTCTTTCAATTGAGTGCTTTGATCTGCTAAATCGGGACGTTGGGTGAGGAGCAGGGCGGTTTTGGCAATCAGTTGACTTTGAAAGCGCTGCCGCCCTGCAAAATTGACTAACCAAGAGTCATTCAGGCCGTCTTTAAGGGTATTTTGGACCAAGATTTGCCCCAATATCGTTAAAAAAGCAACTAACGATAAAGCCGTGATGTACAATCGGGTAAACCGCTTGGGAATACGTATGGGCATAGTTTATGGTTTTAGACGCCAATAAAAACGAACCCGTCTTCTACTTTGACGGGGTACACATTGATGCAATAGTCTTCGCCCTGCAGGTTGAGGCCTGTTTCGAGCGAAAAGGTTTTTTTATGAAATGGGCACGCTACTTTAGGATGTCCCTGTTGGTCGCCAAGCATTCCGCGGCTCAAAATCATCTGGTGCTTGTGAGGACATTCGTTGTCGGTGGCATACCATTTGTCCAGTTGTTTGAAATGAAACACCGCAATTTGCCGGTCATTATATTTTACACAGGCTCCGCCATTTTCGGGAAATGCTGATATCGGGGCCGCTTTAAACCAAGTTGTATGTTGAGTTGTCATGAGAATTGTCGAATAAATGATGATGAGATACGTTTTTTTACCAGTCAGATGGACGTTTTTGGCCTCTCATTTCTACAAATTCAAGGGTTGGGTC